>JAEXXY010000393.1 GCA_023451855.1 Actinomycetes bacterium | reverse complement strand
GGCCGAGCGGGCCGGTGTGCCCACCTCGGTCGTCCGCCCGGCCGACCACGCCGACCGGGCGGCGTGGGACGCGGCGCTCGCGGCGCGGATCGCGGACGCGTCACCGGCGTTCGTCGTCAGTGCGGGTTTCATGCGCATCCTCGGTCCGGCGGCCCTGGGGGTCGCGACCGTCATCAACACCCACCCGGCGCTGCTGCCGAGCTTCCCCGGCGCGCACGGCGTCCGGGACGCGCTCGCCTACGGCGTCAAGGTGACCGGCACCACGTGCCACGTCGTCGACGCGGGCGTGGACACCGGCCCGATCATCGAGCAGCGCGTCGTCGCCGTCGCCGACGACGACACCGAGGAGACGCTCCACGAGCGGATCAAGGTGCAGGAGCGCGAGCTGCTCGTCGACGTCGTCGGCCGCATGGCCCGCGAGGGTTTCACGGTCGACGGGCGTCGGGTCCGCATCGGCTGACGCCGGCCCGCCCGGTCAGCGAACCCCGCGGCAACGCAACGGCGCGACGGATTCGGCACGCGTCCGCGCGGCCGCTAGGCTGGCCGTACACGACTGGCGCAGGTGGGGAACCACCAGGGAGTGAAACGGTCGGAACATCGCCCGCCTGGGTGTTCCGGAGTCATCGACACCGCTACCCACAGCACCCCACAGCCAGGAGTTCTGATGTCCGACGGCCGCCGTCCGATCAAGCGCGCGCTCATCTCCGTCTACGACAAGACCGGTCTGGAGGACCTCGCCCGGGCCCTCGACGCCGCCGGCGTCTCCATCGTCTCGACCGGCTCGACGGCCAGGACCATCGCCGCGCTCGGCATCGCCGTGACGCCCGTGGAGGAGCTGACCGGCTTCCCCGAGTGCCTCGAGGGGCGCGTCAAGACGCTGCACCCGAGGGTCCACGCCGGTATCCTCGCCGACACCCGAAAGGCCGAGCACCTCGAGCAGCTGGCCGAGCTCGGCGTCGAGGCCTTCGAGCTCGTCGTCGTCAACCTCTACCCGTTCCGCGAGACCGTCGCCTCGGGTGCGACGCCCGACGAGTGCATCGAGCAGATCGACATCGGCGGGCCGTCCATGGTGCGCGCGGCCGCGAAGAACCACCCCAGCGTCGCCGTCGTGACGAGCCCGGCCGCGTACGGCGCCGTCGCGGACGCGCTCGGCGCGGGCGGCTTCACCCTCGGCCAGCGCCAACGCCTCGCCGCCGAGGCGTTCGTGCACACGGCCTCCTACGACGTCGCGGTGGCCAGCTGGATGGGCAGCGCCTACGCCGACACGACCGACGGCACCGGCTTCCCGGCGTGGACCGGCGCGACGTTCGACCGCGCGGCCGCCCTGCGCTACGGCGAGAACCCGCACCAGAAGGCCGCCCTCTACACGCACTGGCGCCCCGGTGTCGCCTCCGCCGAGCAGCTGCACGGCAAGGAGATGTCGTACAACAACTACGTCGACACCGACGCCGCGGTGCGCGCCGCGCACGACCACGGCGACCAGCCGACCGTCGCGATCATCAAGCACGCCAACCCGTGCGGCATCGCCGTCGGCGCCACGATCGAGGAGGCCTACGAGCGGGCCCACGCCACCGACCCGGTCAGCGCCTACGGGGGCATCATCGCGGCCAACCGCACCGTGACGGCCGCGATGGCCGCGGCGGCCAAGCCGGTGTTCACCGAGGTCATCATCGCGCCGGACTACGAGCCCGAGGCGCTCGAGATCCTCACCGCGAAGAAGAACCTGCGCATCCTGCGCCTGCCCGCCGGGATGGCCGAGGCGGCCGACCCGATCGAGACCCGCCCGATCAGCGGCGGCCTGCTCGTGCAGTCGGTCGACCGGGTCGATGCCGTGGTGCGCGGCGACGACGACGCGGTCACGGGGGGCGACGACGCGGCGAACTGGCGTCTGGTGGCCGGTGAGGCGGCCGACGACGCGACGCTCGCGGACCTCCAGTTCGCCTGGCGCGCCGTCCGTGCGGTCAAGTCCAACGCGATCCTGCTCGCCGACGACGGCGCCGCCGTCGGCGTCGGCATGGGCCAGGTCAACCGCGTCGACTCGTGCTACCTCGCGGTGCGCCGCGCCGGCGCCGACCGCGCCCGCGGATCGGTCGCCGCGTCCGACGCGTTCTTCCCCTTCGCCGACGGCCTGCAGATCCTCCTCGACGCCGGGGTGCGCGCGGTCGTCGCGCCCGGTGGGTCGATCCGCGACGAGGAGATCATCGAGGCCGCGAAGGCCGCCGGTGTGACGCTGTACTTCACGGGGACCCGTCACTTCGCCCACTGACCCCGCCCCTTAACCGTCGAGAGGCCACGTTCGGTGGCCTCTCGACGGTGGGAGTTGGAGTTGGGGTTGGGGTTGGGTCAGCGGGTCCAGCGGTAGCCGGTGGGCTCGCCCTCGCCGAGGTCGACGATCGCGGCGACCGGGCCGCCGCCGTCGGGGCCCTGGTGGGCGGCCGACACCGACACGAACACAGCCGGGTCGCCGGTCACCGACGCCGTGACCCCACCGACTGCCGACTTGATCTGGCGGTGCCAGTGCACGTCGGAGTCGTCGAGCATCGCGTTGCGCCGCCCGTGCACCTGGCCGTCCTGGCTCACCTCGCACTTGAGGAAGACGTTGACGAGCCGGCCGTCGAGGTCCGAGGGGTGCGGTCGCTCGGGCAGGTCGAGGCCGGCGTCCTTGATCGCGGCCCAGATGCCGTCGGCGTCGAGCGCGTCCTGCATGACGGAGTGGCCGATGCGGTACCGGCCGCCGACCCCGCGGGCGTTGCCGACGACGACGACCTGCGCCTGGTCGAGCTCGACGCCCGAGCTGCACGAGGCCACCGAGGAGAACAGCGACCGGTCGTGCATGACGTCGGCGTCGGTCGGCATCTCGATCTCGCCGAGGGCGACGGCGATGCCGAGCGCGGTGGTGCCGTTGGACAGGTCCATCGACTCGTGCGTGTGCTCGGTCCAGACCCGGTGGCCGCGCTCCTTGGCGTCGCGGATCGTGTGGATCGTCAGCAGCGGCGTCTTGGTCTGCACGTAGTGGACGTCGGCGGGGTCGGTGATGCCGGCGCGCTCCATGGCGACCTTCACGGCGTCGGCGACCTTGGAGACCATGGCGACGTAGCCGATCTCCTCGGGCTTGATCGCCTCGCTCATCGCGAACCCGACCGTGAGGCGCAGGTCGTCGGAGGGCTCGGCCTTCTCGGCCGGGACGGTCGCGAAGATCGTCGCGTGCGGGCTGATGACGCCGTCGGTGCCACCGGACCACACGATCGGCACCTGCTTGACCTGGTCGGCCGGGGCGCCCTTGGCGACGAGCACCTCGCGGAAGGCGCGGTCGGCGATGATGCGGGTGTAGTCGTTGACGCCGCCGTTGCCCTCGGTCTTGCCGATGATGGCGATGACCCGGCTCGCCTCCATGACGCCGTCGTCGATGAGCTTCGCGAGCTCGGACGCGTCGGCGACGGAGTGGATCGGCACCTTGCGGACCTCGATGGCTTCAGGCACGGTGGATGACCTTTCTCTTCAGTGGTTTTCGACGACGGTTCCGACGCCGCCATCGACGGCGTCGGCGATGCGGGACAGGTCGGTGATGACGGACCGCCGGCCGCCGGCGCGGACGAACCGCAGCGCCGCCTCGACCTTCGGACCCATCGAGCCCGACGCGAAGTGGCCGGCGTCGGCGTACGCGGTGAGCTCCTCTAGGGTGACGTTCTCGATGGGGTGCGCCTCCGGCGTGCCCCAGCCCGCGACCGCGTGGTCGACGTCGGTGGCGATGACGAGGACGTCGGCCTCGAGCGCTCGGGCGAGCAGGGCGGCCGTGAGGTCCTTGTCGATGACCGCCTCGACGCCCCGGATGCGCCCGTCGCCGCCGCGCACGACGGGGATGCCTCCACCGCCGGCCGCGACGACGACGTAGCCGATCTCCTCGGGCTTGATCGCCTCGCTCATCGCGAACCCGACCGTGA
>JAEXXY010000344.1 GCA_023451855.1 Actinomycetes bacterium | reverse complement strand
GCCCCGGTGGGAAGGTCGCCGACAGCAGCGCGACGCGGTCCGCGGCGTCCTCGAGGCGGCTCACCGGCAGGCGACCGTCCGCGACGGCCGCGACGACCGCGTCGACGACCGCGAGCAGCTCCGCCTCGGTCGTCTCCGAGCCGATGCAGAGCAGGTCGCAGCCGGCGGCGAGGGCCCGCACCGCCGCCTCGGGGATGCCCGTGACCGCAGAGGCGCCCGCCATGTCGAGCGCGTCGGAGACGATGACGCCGGTGAAGCCGAGCCGCCCCCGCAGCACGTCGCCGAGGACCACCGGTGAGAACGTCGCCGGACGCTCGGCGTCGATGGCCGACACCACGACGTGCGAGGTCATGACCGACGCGACGCCCGCCTCGACCGCCGCCCGGAACGGCTCGAGCTCACGCACGTCGAGGACGTCGAGCCCGGCATCGACGCGCGGCAGCGCGAGGTGCGAGTCCGTGACGGTGTCGCCGTGGCCCGGGAAGTGCTTCGCACACGCCGCGACGCCGACCGACTGGACGCCCTCGACGTACGCCGCCGAGTGCCGCGCCACGTGGTCCGCGTCGGCGCCGAAGCTGCGCGAGCCGATGACCGGGTTCTCGTCGGCGGAGTTGACGTCGACGACCGGCGCGAGGTCGAGGTTGATGCCGTAGGACGCGAGCTCGGTGCCGATGAGCGAGGCCGACCGACGCGTCAGGCCGGTGTCGTCGAGGCGGCCCAGCAGGGCGTTTCCGGGCTGCGTCGACCCGGTCGGGTAGTGCAGCCGGGTCACGTCGCCACCCTCCTCGTCGACCGAGACGACCAGGCCGGGGGCGGCCGCCCGCAGGTCGGCGCACAGGGCCGCGAGCTGGTCGGGGTCGACGACGTTCGCGCCGTAGAGGCACACGGCGGCCAGGCCGGACGCGTGCTCGCGGGCGACCCAGTCCGGCGGCGTCGTGCCGACGAACCCGGGCATGAGCGTGCCGAGGACGAGGCGCCGCAGCGCCTCCGGGGAGATGGTCATGTCAGCCCTTCACCGCCCCGCCGACGAGGCCGTTGCTCATCCGACCCTGGACGACGAGGAAGAAGATGATGACCGGTACGGCGACGACGGTGGAGGCGGCCATCACCTGGCCCCAGTCGGTCTCGCGGGTCGCGCTGGCCTGCACGAAGCCGCGCAGCCAGAGCGGCAGCGTCCGGGCCTGTTCGTCCGTCATGACCACGAGCGCCACGGTGAACTCGTTCCAGGCCTGCAGGAAGGCGTAGACGCCGGAGGCCACGACGCCGGGAGCCAGCAGCGGGAAGGTGATCCGCAGGAACGCCTGGGTGCGCGAGAGCCCGTCGACCATCGCAGCCTCCTCGAGCTCGACCGGCACGCCGGCCACGAACCCGCGGAGCATCCACACGGTGAAGGGCACGACGGCGGCGGTGTAGAGGATCGCCAGACCGATGACGTTGTTGAGCAGCCCCACCGAGCTCATCACCTTGTACTGCGCGATGAACAGCCCCTCGGCCGGCAGCATCTGGATGAGCAGCAGGGCGAGCACGAAGGTGCGGCGGCCCCGGAACCGGAACCGGCTGATCGCGAGGGCGCCGAGGAACGCGATGACGATCGCCGCGGCCACCGTCGTCAGCGTCACGACGAGCGAGATCCCGAGGGCGCGGAGGAAGCCCGGGTCGGCCACGACCGTGCGGAAGTTGTCGAGCGAGCCGCCGAACGGCAGGAACGTCGGGGTGCTGCGCTGGAGCGTCACGGTGTCGAGGAAGGCCGAGTTGAGCATCCAGTACACGGGGAAGGCCCAGACCAGGGCGAGGACGACGGCGAGGACCGTGAGGAGCGAGCGACGCCTCGAGCGACGCGAGGGGGTGCGCGACGCGCGGCCCGACCGGGTGTGCGTCGAGGTCCGTGGGGTGGCGTGGGCGCTCACCGGGCCTCCTCCTTCATGAGGGAGCGGACGTAGTACCAGCTGACCCCGACGGTGATGAGCAGCATGAGGATCGAGACCGCGCTGGCCGAGCCGAAGTCACCGGCGCCCGTGCCGAGCTGGTAGATGTACGTGCCGAGCAGGTGGGTCTCGTTCGCGACACCGCCGGCGTCCTGGAGCAGCTTGACCTGCGTGAACACCCGCAGGTCCCAGATCAGCTGGAGCAGCAGGACGATCGAGATGACCGGCGCGACGAGCGGCAGGATGATGTGGCGCAGCCGGAGCCACCCGCCCGCGCCGTCGATCTCGGCGGCCTCGAGCACCTCGGGCGAGAGCTGGGTCAGCCCCGCGTAGATCGACAGCGCGACGAACGGCACGCTCATCCACACGACGATGACGGCAGCGACGGCGAAGAACGACAGCGGCTGCACGAGCCAGTTGTGCCCGGCCGCGTCGATGCCGACCTGCTCGAGCACCCAGTTGAGCAACCCGTTGCGCCAGTTGACGATCCACGTCCAGACCGTCATCGAGGCGACGACGGGCATCGCCCACGCGAGCAGCAGCGCCACCTGCAGGAAGAGCCGCCCGACGCGTCCGACGGCACCCATGAGCAGGGCGAGGCCGAGACCCACTGCGACCGTGACGAGCGCGCACACGACGCAGAAGACGAGCGAGCGGGCGACGACGAGCCACAGGTTCGCGTCGGTGAGCAGGGCGACGTAGTTGTCGAGCCCGACCCACTCCGGCGGCTGGCCGAACTGCTGGGCGAGGCCGAACTTCTGGAAGCTCGTGACGACCTGCCAACCGACGGGGTAGCCGAGGGCCACGAGAAGGACGAGCAGCGTCGGGACGGTGAGCAGGGCCGGCGTGACGCGTCGCGGCCGGCGGGGGCGTCGGGCCGCGCCCGAGGGCCGAGGGGTGCGGGAGGTGTCGGGCGGGGCGGGTGCCGTCGTGGTCATGACTGGCCTTTCGGGCCTGAGGGCGAGGGTGGCCGGCGGCCGGGTGGAGGGGTGTCCCGGCCGCCGGAGCCTGTCAGGCTGGCTGGTGTGAGGCGTGGGCCGTCACGAGAGGTTGAGCAGCGGCGTGATCTTCGCGTCGTACTCCTTGGCCAGGGCCGTGAGGTCGGACGCGTCCTTGATCTTGGAGAAGAACTCCTCCATGACCATCTTCGACTCGACGACCGCCCAGCCGGGAGCGGCCGGCGTCAGCTTCGAGGTGGCCGCCGACTCGATGGTCGCCTTGGCAAACGCGTCGGTACCGAGGGCGCTGACGTAGTCGGAGTTGGCCGGGCCGAGGCCGGCGCCGCCGAGCTTCTTCTGGTAGTCGGCCGAGAAGATGATCTTGAGCAGCTCGCGCGAGAGCTCCTGGTTCTGGCTGGCCTTGGAGATCGCGATGTTGGAGCCACCGGCGAAGACGGGCGCCGGCTTGCCGTCGGTGCCGGGCAGGACGAACGCGGTGAACGTCTTGTCGTTCCACTCGCGGGTCTTCTTGCCGTCCTTCTCCTTGAGGTCACCGATCGACCAGTGCGCCCAGCCGGGTGCCATGATCGTCGCGGCCGCGAGTGACGTCTTGCCGGTGACGTTCTGGTTCTCGTCGAGGATCTCGTCGGCGTCGTTGACGTAGAGCCAGGGCGTCTGGTCCTTGGCGTCGGCCGGGGCCTTGGAGGCGTTGCGGTAGAGGTCCTGCAGCTGGGTCAGGCCCTTGACGGTGTTCGGGTCCGACAGCGTCGAGACCCACTGCCCGTTCTCCTTCTTGGCGAGGTCGCCGCCGTTGGCGAAGATCCACGAGACGCCGTTGCGCCAGTCCTGGCCGCCGAGGAAGAAACCGCTGAAGTTCTTGATGTTCCGGGGGTTCTTGGCCGTGATGGTCTTGACGGCGGTGTTGAACTCCTCGAGCGTCTTCGGGGCGGCGACGCCCGCCTCCTTCCAGAGGTCGGCCCGGGCGAACATGTAGCGCGAGCCGAAGTAGTACGGCAGCGCGTACTTCTTGCCGTCGACCGAGCCGACGTCGACGAAGGACTGGAGCAGCTTGCTGCCGCCGAGCTCGTCGTAGAGGTCGCTGACGTCGCTGAAGGCACCGACGTTGGTGAAGGTCGGGCTCTGCGTGTTGCCGATCTCGGTGACGTCGGGGGTGTTCTTCGGGTCGGGCAGGGCCGTCGTCAGCTTGGTGACGAGGTCGGGCCAGGCCTGCTCCTCGATCTTGAGCGTGGCACCGGTCTTGGACTTGAAGGTGTCCTGCAGGTAGGTCCGCAGCTCCTTGGGGGTGTCGGTGCCGGCCAGCCACAGGGTGATCGACTTCCCGGCGTTGCCGCCCGCGCCTGCCGGGGCGCCCGTCGTGCCAGTCGTCGTGCCGTTGGCGCCGCCGCCGCAGGCGGTGAGCACGAGGGCTGCCGTCGCGGCCGTGGCCACGGCGAGACCGAGGGTTTTGTTCATGACGATTCCTTTCCGAGGACCGCGGTGGCGGACCGGTTCGCGTCGTTGCGAGGTGGTGGTGCGAAGAGGGGTCGGGGCCGGGTGGCCCCGGGTGGTGCGGTGTGGTGCGGTGTGCTGCGGGTGCTGCGGGTGCTGCTGTGGCGGGACCGGCGCCTAGGCGACGCCGAGCTGGTCCCAGAGGACGAGGACGGCGGCGCCGCGCAGGACGATGTCGTCGGACCGGTCGGCGAGGCGCACGGCCAGGTGCGCCTCGGGCCGGGCGAGCAGGCGGGCGCGGAGCGTCTCCTCCAGGGCGTCGCGCAGGACGCCGCCGAGCAGGTGCTCCGGCCCGGAGAGGACGACCTCGGACAGGTCGAGGGCGGCCACGACGGGGGCGAGCGCGATGCCGAGCCGCTCGCCCGCCTCGCGCAGCGGCCGCTCGTCGCCCGACGCGTCGAGCGCCTTCTCGAGGTTGGGGGCCGACAGCCAGGTCTCGAGGCAGCCGATC
>JAEXXY010000464.1 GCA_023451855.1 Actinomycetes bacterium | reverse complement strand
GCCGAGGACACCGGCGTTCGCGTCTCGCTCGTCGACGCGCCCGCGCAGGACCCGCTGCTGCGCTTCGCCCACCACGTGGCGCTCACCGACTTCGCCGCCACGTACCTGGCGCTCGGGCAGGGCTTCGACCCCGCGACCTCGCCGCACGTCGAGCTGCTGCGCGGCGCCCGTGGACGCTGACCGCCGCCGGACGAGCGCGCGGGTGCCCAGCGACCGGGAGCGCTACCGCCTCCGGCGCCTCACGCGTCCGTAGGCTGCGGGCGTGGCCCACTACGACCTCGCGATCATCGGCTCCGGCAGCGGCAACTCGCTCGTCACGCCCGACTTCTCCGACCGGCGTGTAGCTGTCATCGAGGGCGGCACCTTCGGCGGCACGTGCACCAATGTCGGGTGCATCCCGACGAAGATGTTCGTCTACGCGGCCGAGGTGGCCGACGCGGTGCGTGACGCCGAGCGCTACGGCGTCGACGCGACGCTCGACGGCGTGCGCTGGCGCGACGTTCGTGACCGCGTCTTCGGGCGGATCGACCCGACCTCCGAGGGTGGCCTGCGCTACCGGCAGGAGGGGCCGAACACGGCGGCCGTGCTCGGCCATGCGCGCTTCACCGGCGACCGGGAGCTGACCGTCGAGCTCGCCGACGGTGGCACCGAGGTGGTCACGGCCGAGCAGGTCGTCATAGCGGCGGGGGCCCGGCCGGTCATCCCCGACGTCGTCACCGACTCGGGCGTCCCGTTCCACACCTCCGACACCGTCATGCGCATCGACGAGCTGCCGCGACGGATGGTCGTCATCGGCGGTGGCTTCATCGCGGCGGAGATGGCGCACGTGTTCTCGGCCTTCGGCGTGCACATCACGGTGCTGGCGCGCGGTTCCCAGCTGTTGCGCCACCTCGACACCGAGATCTCGCAGCGCTTCACCGACCTCGCCCGTGAGCAGTGGGACGTGCGCACGGGCGTCGAGGTCGCCTCCCTCGAGCGGGTCGACGGCGGCGGCGTCCGTGTCCACCTGACCGGCGGTGCCTGCGTCGAGGGTGACCTCCTGCTCGTGGCGACGGGGCGGCGCCCCAACACCGACGACCTCGGTGCCGAAGCCGTCGGACTGCGGCTGCACCAGGACGGCCGGGTGGTCGTCGACGAGCACGGCCGCACCAACCTGCCCGGTGTCTGGGCGCTCGGCGACGTCAGCTCGCCGTGGCAGCTCAAGCACGTGGCGAACGCCGAGGCCCGCGCCGTCGCGCACAACCTCGTCCACCCGGACGACCTGCACCGGCTCCCGCACGCGCACGTCCCCTCCGGCGTCTTCAGCCACCCGCAGGTCGCCACGGTGGGCCTGAGCGAGCAGGCCGCCGTCGACGCCGGCGTCGATCACGTCACCTTCGTGCAGCGCTACGGCGACACCGCCTACGGCTGGGCCATGGAGGACACGACGAGCGTCTGCAAGCTCGTCGCCGACCCGCGCTCGGGGCGGCTGCTCGGCGCCCACCTGCTCGGGCCCCACGCGACGAGCCTCGTGCAGCCCCTCGTGCAGGCCATGGCCACCGGCGCCCACGTGCACGACGTCGCCCGCGGGCAGTACTGGATCCACCCGGCCCTGGCCGAGGTCGTCGAGAACGCCCTGCTCGGGCTCGAGGTCGACCCTCCGGCCTGAGGCCGCGCACCGCAGGTCGGCACGGCGTCGACGCGTCCGGACCCGTCCCTGAGAGAACGCTGGGACGGGCCCTAGGCTGTGCGCATGGCAGGTGGACTCGTAGCGCTCCTCGACGACGTCGCGGCCCTCGTCAAGCTCGCGGCCGCGTCGGTCGACGACGTCGGCGCGGCGGCCACGAAGGCCAGCATCAAGGCCACGGGCGTCGTCGTCGACGACACCGCCGTGACGCCGCGCTACGTGCAGGGCCTCGAGCCCGAGCGCGAGCTGCCGATCATCCGCAAGATCGCCCTCGGCTCGCTGCGCAACAAGCTGCTCATCATCCTTCCGGTCATCATGGTGCTCAGCCAGTTCGTGCCCTGGCTGCTGACGCCGATCCTCATGGTCGGTGGCGCCTATCTCGCCTACGAGGGCGCCGAGAAGGTGTGGGAGCTCGTCTCGGGCCACCACGAGGAGTCGGCCGAAGCGGGCGAGGTCGACGAGAAGGCCGTCGTCTCGGGAGCGATCCGCACCGACTTCATCCTGTCGGCCGAGATCATGGTCATCGCCCTCAACGAGGTCGACACCGAGCCGTTCCTCTCGCGACTCATCATCCTCGTCATCGTCGCCCTGCTCATCACGGCGCTCGTCTACGGCGTCGTCGGGCTCATCGTCAAGATGGACGACGTGGGCCTGGCGCTCGCGAAGCGGGAGTCGGGCGCCTCGCAGCGCGTCGGCCGCGCCCTCGTCCGGGGCATGCCGAAGCTGCTGTCGGTGCTCTCGACCGTCGGCATCGCGGCGATGCTCTGGGTCGGCGGCCACATCCTGCTCGTCGGGGTCGACGAGCTCGGCTGGCACTGGCTCTACGGTCAGGTGCACCACCTCGAGGAGGCGGTCGGGGGAGTGGCCGGTATCGGCGGCGTCCTCGCATGGACCGTCAACACCCTCGCCTCGGCGCTCATCGGCCTCGTCGTCGGCGCCCTCATCGTGGCCGTCCTCCACGTCGTTCCCCGACGCCGCAAGCCCGCCACCCACTGACCCCGCCACGGTTCGAGGTATTCCACGACCACATCCGGTCGTCCATCACCTCGAACCGACGCAGGGGCGGCCACGGTTCGACAGCGGCATTGGGGTCCGCGGGGCCACGTCGCTAGACTGGTCAACCGCCGGCGTGGGTGATGACCCGCGAACGATGGCCCAGAGGGGCGCGCCGGGTCTGCACACCGACCACCAGAGGAAGCGATCACCCATGTCCTTCGACTACAAGGTTGCCGACCTGAGCCTCGCCGAGGCGGGCCGCCACCAGCTCCGACTCGCCGAGCACGAGATGCCCGGCCTCATGGCCATCCGCGCCGAGTACGCCGACGCCCAGCCGCTCAAGGGCGCCCGCATCGCCGGCTCCCTGCACATGACCGTCCAGACCGCGGTGCTCATCGAGACGCTCACCGCCCTCGGCGCCGAGGTCCGCTGGGCCTCCTGCAACATCTACTCCACCCAGGACGAGGCCGCCGCGGCCGTCGTCGTCGGCCCGAGCGGCACCCCGGACGACCTCCAGGGTGTGCCGGTCTTCGCCTGGAAGGGCGAGACCCTCCCCGAGTACTGGTGGTGCACCGACCAGATCCTCACCTGGCCCGGCGGCGAGGGCCCGAACATGATCCTCGACGACGGCGGCGACGCCACGATGCTCGTCCACAAGGGTCTCGAGTGGGAGAAGGCCGGCCAGGTGCCGCCGACCACCGAGGAGGACTCCGAGGAGTTCGGCGTCTTCAAGGAGCTCGTGCGCCAGACGATGGCGCTCGACCCGCAGAAGTGGACGACCGTCGCGGCCGGCATCAAGGGCGTCACCGAGGAGACCACCACCGGCGTCCACCGCCTGTACCAGCTGGCCGAGGCCGGCGAGCTGCTCTTCCCGGCCATCAACGTCAACGACGCCGTGACCAAGAGCAAGTTCGACAACACCTACGGCTGCCGCCACTCGCTCATCGACGGCCTCAACCGCGCCACCGACGTCCTCATCGGCGGCAAGGTCGCCGTCGTCGCCGGCTACGGCGACGTGGGCAAGGGCTGCGCCGAGTCGCTCCGCGGCCAGGGCGCCCGCGTCATCGTCACCGAGATCGACCCGATCTGCGCGCTGCAGGCCGCGATGGAGGGCTTCCAGGTCGCCCGCATGGAGGACGTCGTCGAGACCGCCGACATCTTCATCACGACGACCGGCTGCTACGACGTCATCACCGCCGATCACATGACGAAGATGAAGAACAAGGCGATCGTCGCCAACATCGGCCACTTCGACAACGAGATCGACATGGCCGGTCTGGCGCGCGTGCCCGGCGTGCAGAAGACGCAGATCAAGCCGCAGGTGCACGAGTGGACGTTCGAGTCCGGCAGCTCGATCATCGTGCTGTCCGAGGGGCGCCTCATGAACCTCGGCAACGCGACGGGCCACCCGAGCTTCGTCATGAGCAACAGCTTCAGCAACCAGACGATCGCCCAGATCGAGCTCTTCACGAAGACCGGCGACTACGCCAAGCAGGTCTACACCCTGCCCAAGCACCTCGACGAGAAGGTCGCGCGCCTGCACCTCGACGCCCTCGGCGTCCGGCTCACCGAGCTGACCAAGGGCCAGGCCGAGTACCTCGGTGTCGACGTCGCCGGCCCGTACAAGCCGGAGCACTACCGCTACTGACGCCGACGCGTTCCGACGCTCCAGCCGCGTCCCGACGCTCTAGCCGCGTCCCGACGCGTCAGCCACGGTGCCGCTCGCCCCGCTGGGGGCGGGCGGCACCCGTGCCTCAGGAGCCGGACGCCGGCGGTGCCTGCAGCAGGACGAACTCGCTGTCCTTGGCCGCGACGCTCCAGCCGGTCTGCTTCTGCAGCGCCTCGGAGGCGGCAGACGACGTGGACACGAGCGCCCACCGGCACCCGGTGTGGGTCAGGTAGGCGGTCCAGCCCGGGCTCGCGGCGGAGAAGGCGACGTACTCGCGCACGTGGGCGAGGCTGTACACCTCGACGCGGCCGTCGATGGCGGGTCGCACGTTCGGGTGGCGCCAGATGAGCCAGCCGCCGATGCCGTAGTCGTTGCACACGACGGTGCCGGCCGGCAGCCTGGCGATCGCAGGGTCGAGGCCGGTGGCGCCCGAGGCCGGCGCGACTGCCCGCACTGCCACGACGACCGCGGCCACGACGAGCCCGAACGAGTTCAGCCCGAGCGTGAACCGGACCTCGCGCCGTTCGAGCGGTTCGGGCTCGGTGGGCAGCAGACCCTGCAGGGTCACGGCGGCGACCGGCGCGACGACCGCGGCCCCGACGGCGACGGTTCGCGCGTAGAGCAGCGCGAGGCCCGTGCCGAGGACGAGCAGCAGGACGTCGGTCCAGGACACCTTGTCGCGCGAGCGGGCCCACACGAGGACGACGACGGCGACCATCCCGACGAAGAACGCGAAGCCCGGCTGCTTGATCGAGGGCGCCATCCACTCCTGGATGAACTGCGTCGTCTCGTTGACGGCGAACGGTGACAGGAGCAGCTCGGGCCCGGTCGGCGTCAGGGCGGCGACGGCGAGCGAGGCGAGCGGCACGAGGGCCAGGCCTCCCCACTGCCGGCGCGTGACGCGTCGGTCGAGAGCGATGCCGAGCAGCGCCACGACCCCGACGAGCACCCCCATGAACCACATGCCGTGCGAGCAGGCCCACACCCACGTGAGCGGCACGAGCCACCAGCGGGTGCGGCGGTCCTGCCACGTGCGCAGCCACGCCCCGGTCGTCACCACCGTCAGCGCGAAGGTGATCAGGTGCGGGCGCAGAGAGAGACTCTGGCTCATCGCGGCCAGCGACACCGCGGTGACCGCGGCCGACACGAGCAGGGATCCCCGGCGCCGGGTGACGCGCCACAGCGCGAGCCCGGTGCCGGCGACGCCGAGCGGGAGCAGCCAGGCCACCCCGGGCAGGGCGAGCAGCTGCTGGAAGCCGCTCATGAGCAGCTCGGGCAGCCACTCGTGTAGGCGCCACGGCTGGGTCGACATCGTGCTCCACGGGTCGGGCCCGTTGAACACCCACGTCTGCCGGAGCCGGTCGCCGGCGGCGAGGTGCCAGAACGTGTCGGGGTCAGACACCGGCCGCGCCACCTGGACGACGGCGGCGAGCAGGACGAGGCCGGGCAGCAGCTGGCGCACCCGGTAGGGCAGCGGTGGCTGCCGGGTCGCGACGCCCCCGCTCGGAGTGCTCGACGCGTCGGGCGCGTCGATGTCCTCCGGGGCGGTGGCGCGGGTCGTGTCGCTCGTCACGGCCCCGATCATCCCCGCTCGACGCGTCCGGCAGGGTCGTTTTGGCCTGATCGGTTCCAGCGCGGCAGGCTCGGCCGCGTTGCAGCGTGCGAGGATCGGAGGGCAACTCACGTCGTCTGCCAGCAGGGACCCTCCATGAAGAAGCTCACGACCGCCGCGCTCGCACTGGCCCTCTCGGTGTCGCTCGCGGCCTGCAGCAAGGCCACCGACACGACGGCGACCCCCTCGAGCGCGACGCCAGCCGTGTCGTCCACCACGACGTCGTCGATGCCGTCGGACACGATGTCGGGCACCTCGTCGGGCACCTCGTCGGGCACCTCGTCGGGAGGGGCTACCGGCGACTCGACCACGGCGGCGCAGCCCGTCGTGGTCGACCAGTCGACGCCCGAGGCCGCGATGGCCTCGTGGCTCGGGGCCATGGTCGCCGGAGACGGCACGTCGGTGTGCAACCTCATGGCCTACAAGGACAGGCCGATCTCCAGCATCCCCGGTGCGGGGGCCGCGTGCGCCAAGACGATCACGCCGACGCTCGACCAGCTCAAGGACCTCGGTGGGGCCTTCCAGGGGCTGAAGATCAGCGGGGCCACCGTCGCCGGCGACAAGGCCACGTTCGAGAGCGTCACCACCGAGCCGGCGCTCGCCGCGGACGTCGTGTCGAAGTTCAAGGCCGTGCGCATCGGCGGGAAGTGGTACGTCACCCAGAGCTGAGCCCACGGGCCCGGGAACCGCGGGAGCGACCCTCGACGACGAGCAGGAACGGCACCGGCCGCCCACCGCGCGGTACCGGCCGTTCTGCCTGCCTGTGTGATGATGTGCCAAGGACTACGGGACACGGGACACCGCCGTCCCGGGAATGGAGTGTGTCGTGAAGGGTCGGGTACTGGTCGTCGACGACGACCTCGCACTCGCCGAGATGCTCGGGATCGTGCTGCGCAACGAGGGCCTCGAGGTCTCCCACGTGGCCGACGGCGCCGAGGCGGTCGCCGCGTTCCGCGAGTCGCGTCCCGACCTCGTCCTGCTCGACGTCATGCTGCCCGGGCTCGACGGCATGGAGGTGTGTCGGCGCATCCGCTCCGAGAGCGGCGTGCCGATCGTCATGCTGACCGCCCGCACCGACACCGTCGACGTCGTCGTCGGTCTCGAGTCCGGCGCCGACGACTACGTCGTCAAGCCGTTCAAGCCCCAGGAGCTCATCGCCCGCGTCCGCGCCCGCCTGCGTCGCGGCGACGAGCCGGCCCCGGAGAAGCTCGCCATCGGCGACCTCGAGATCGACGTCGCCGGCCACTCGGTCAAGCGCGACGGCCAGCCGCTGTCCCTGACGCCCCTCGAGTTCGACCTGCTCGTCGCGCTCGCCCGCAAGCCGTGGCAGGTCTTCACCCGCGAGGTCCTCCTCGAGCAGGTGTGGGGCTACCGTCACGCCGGCGACACGCGTCTCGTCAACGTCCACGTCCAGCGGCTGCGCTCGAAGATCGAGCACGACCCCGAGCGCCCCGAGATCGTCGTGACGGTCCGTGGCGTCGGGTACAAGGCAGGTCCGGCATAGCCATGACCACGCGGTCGGGCAGCGCCTCCCGCGCCGCCGGGGTCGCCGGTCTCGCCGGTCTCGCGGGCCGAGCAGGGTCGGCGCTGCGGCGGGCCGGCGGGCGCCTGGTGCACCTGTGGCGGTCCTCGCTCGGGTTCCGCGTCGTCGTGGTGACGATGCTGCTCGGCATCCTCGTGCTCACGGCCGTCGGCACCTACCTCTACGGCTCGATCGCGCAGGGCCTCGTCGACAGCCGGCAGCGGATCGCGGCCGACGACAGCCTGCGCGATGCCATCGACGCGCAGAAGCAGTTCGACTCGACCGACCAGAACGGCTCCGACGCCGCGCTGACCCAGTTCGCGACGAGCCTCGTCAACCAGTACCGCCGCGACGCCGGCAACGAGAAGCGCTACGTCGTGCTCTCGCGCCTCGACAACACCACCGGACGCATCGTCTTCGGTCCCGTCGAGAGCGGCGCGGTCGGGGCCCGCTTCATCCCGGAGGAGCTGCGCCACGAGATCGCGACCCAGCCCGACCGTCAGCACCTGCAGGTGGCGACGATCCAGGAGGGCAACGACTCCGTGTCGGCGGTCATCGTCGGCCAGCGCATCGCCACGGGCGTGGCCGGCGACTACGGCCTCTACTTCATCTACCCGATGCACCGAGAGCGCGAGATCATCTCGTTCATCGGCCAGACGTTCCTCGTCGGCGGCGCCATCCTCGTGCTGCTCATCGGGGCCATCGCCTTCGTCGTGACCCGCCTCGTCGCCGACCCGGTGCGGCGGGCCGCGCTCGTGGCCGAGCGGTTCGCCGAGGGCAACCTCAACGAGCGGATGCGCTCCAAGGGCGAGGACGACCTCGCCCGCCTCGGCAACTCCTTCAACGCCATGGCGGCCTCGCTCCAGCAGCAGATCGCCCAGCTGGAGAACCTCTCCCGGGTCCAGCAGCGCTTCGTCTCCGACGTGTCCCACGAGCTGCGCACGCCGCTGACGACGATCCGCATGGCCGGCGACCTCATCCACGACTCGCGGACCGGCTTCGACCCGACCGTCGCGCGGTCGGCCGAGCTGCTCCACAAGGAGCTCGACCGGTTCGAGTCGCTGCTCACCGACCTGCTCGAGATCTCCCGGTTCGACGCCGGCGCAGCGGTCCTCGAGGTCGAGGCCACCGACCTGCGCGCGTCGGTCGAGCGCGCCGTCGACGCCCACCGGGCCCTGGCGGCCAGCCGCGGCACCGAGCTCGTGCTGCGGATGCCGTCACAGCCGGTCCTGGCCGACATGGACTCCCGCCGTATCGAGCGCATCCTGCGCAACCTCGTCTCCAACGCCATCGAGCACGGCGAGGGGCGCCCCGTCGAGGTGACGATCGGCGAGAACGACTCGGCCGTCGCCGTCACGGTCCGTGACCACGGCGTCGGGCTGCGCCCCGGTGAGGCAGCGCTCGTGTTCACCCGGTTCTGGCGGGCCGACCCGGCTCGCGCCCGCACCACCGGCGGCACGGGCCTGGGCCTGGCCATCGCCCTGGAGGACGCCCGCCTGCACGCCGGCCGGCTCGAGGCGTGGGG
>JAEXXY010000462.1 GCA_023451855.1 Actinomycetes bacterium | reverse complement strand
AGTCCTGGTCGGACGTGTACTGCACCTTGATGCCGGACTGCTGCTCGAACTTGGCGAGCGAGGCGTTGAAGTTCTTCTCCTCGTCGCCGCCGAAGGCACCGAGGATGGTGACGACCTTGTCGTTCGGAGCGCTGCCTCCCTGCGCAACGGCGTTGCCGGTGCCGCCGGCGCCGCCGCTTCCACCACTGGCGTTGGGGTTCTGCAAGCACCCGGACAACAGCGCCATCGCGGCCGCGACCGCACCTGCCGTCGTGAGGGCCCGTCTCGGAAAACCGGTCATGCTCGCTCCTCGTCGTTGAGTCGTGCCGTCGATCCCCACCGATCAACGTGAGCAGAGTCACGTTTCGTAGTCCATTCCTACCGTGATGGAGGGAGGCGGTCCAGCGTTGCTATCGCACCGTGATCTGGCGGTCGGTGATGCGGGAGCGCTCATTGGGACGTATGGGGCACCGCGCTCATACCCGCACCTCCGCGTTGCCGTGCGGGCGGGGTGGCAGCCGTGCAACGTGAAGGGGCCCCCACCGCGGTCGCGGTGGGGGCCCCTTCGGCGGGTGTCCGGTGCGCTCAGACGCAGCGCCCGTTCTTGCAGTCGTGGTCGAACAGCGCCCGCGCGAGCACGGTCGTCATGTCGGCCGGGGTCGGCGCCGAGTAGAAGTCGGAGTAGGTCATCTTCGAGATCGCGGTCAGCGCCGTGGCGTCGACGTCGGGCCCGATGCCGATGGTGGTGATGGCGATCGGCTTGTTCGGGTCGCTCGCGGCGCGCAGGTTGGCCTTGAGCTGCTCGAGGGAGATGCCGCTGGGGTCGTCGTTGCGCCCGTCGGTGAGGATGACGACGGCGTTGACGCGCTCTGGGTCGTACTGCGTCTTGGCCTTCTGGTAGGCGGCCCAGATCGTGTCGTACAGGCCCGTGCCGCCCCCGATGTTCTTCGACAGGGTCGCGGCCGCGGTGGCGACCTGAGCGCGGTGGCTGTCGTCGTCGAGGCGGCCGATCGGAGCCAGCTCGCGCCAGTCCTGACCCTTGCCGCCCTGGTCGATGGAGAAGACCCAGAGGCCGAGCTTCGTCGTCTTCGGCAGCGCCGACAGGGCGATGCCGGCGGCCTCCTGGGTGATGGCGACGCGCGTGCTGTTGCCGACCTTGTCGTTCATCGACCCGGACACGTCGAACACCGACAGGATCGAGAAGTCGGTCGTGGCCGACTGCCACGTGTCGGTCGCGGCCGCCACGGTGGCGGCATCCGGCGACGGGCCGATCTTCACGTCGCCGACGCTGCCGGTGGGCGTCGGCATCGACACCGGCACCGCGCTGGAGCGGATGCCGAACTGCGCCAGGATCTTGGCGGCGTCCGGCGTCATGAGGTAGGTGCGGAGCATCTCCACGGCCTGGGCCTTGACGGGGTCGGTGGCCACGTTGATCAGGGAGAACTCGAACGCGGGCGTCCCCTCGCTCGGGGTCACCGACACCATGCGGTGGTCGGGGTAGAGCCGGTTGTGGTCGATGAGGTCGGCCTCGGCGACGGGGAACGAGGCGGCGTCCTCGGGCTTGGCGTTGTAGGTCGAGAAGAGCTCGTCGATCGAGGCGGCAGCGCCCTTGGCGAGCTTGGGGATGACGACCCGGCCCTGCTCGGCGCTCAGCTGGGGGAGCGCCGAGGCCAGCGTCAGCATGCCGGCGGTCGTCGAGCGCGGGTCGCTCATCCGGATGGGGGAGTCGGACCCGACGAGCTCGAGCCACGTCGGCTGCCCGTCGAGCGACTTGGCCCGCTCGGGGTCCATGGCGACGACGAGCGGGCTCTTGGCGAAGGGCTTGGCGATCTTGGCGTTGATCTTGGCCGACTCGTTGACGCGCTCGACCCAGCGCCCGGAGTCGGGGATCCACCCGTCGGGACGGTTGGGCTGACCCTGGCCGAGGCCGATCATCGCCTCGATCGGGGTCTTGCCGCGCACCACGAAGTCGACGCACGGCGAGTCGGGGTCGGCCTGGTACTCCTTGGCGAGCGCCAGGACGGCCGGCTGCGCGGCTTCCGACACCCACAGCGAGACCGGCGTGCGCTCGGGACAGGACTTGCCCGGCGTGCCGGTCAGCGCGGCGACGGGCGTCTGGTCGCGCCCCTGCCACCACGTGAACCCGCCCGCCCCGACGCCGGCGACCACGAGCGCCAGGGCGAGCACGGCGGCGATCCGGCGGGTGCGACGGCTGCGGGCCAGCTTGGCTTCGAGCGCCTTACGGGCGGCGCGGCCCTCGAGAAGGCTCTGCTCGTACGGGCCGACGGGGCGACGTGGAGGGGTCGGGTTGGACACGGGGTTTCCTCACATGAGGACGCCCCGGTGCCGGGGCGTCGGGGTGAACCACCGAGCAACGGTACCGGGCGGCTCGCGCAGAATGGTGCCTGAACTGCCGCGCGTTTGTCGAATGCCCGAAATGTCCTATCGCAGCGTGGATCTCGTCGGAGCGAACGCCCCCGCGCGCTGAACCGTCAGCGCCCCGGTCAGCAGGGCGCGCTCGACCGACGGCGTCACGTCGGCCAGCCTCGCCGCGTGCAGCCGCTGGCGGGCCGCAGGGCCGCCGAGCAGGCCGGCGTCGAGCAGCCCCGAGACGAGGCCGGCCATGAAGGAGTCACCCGCGCCGACCGTGTCGACGACGTCGACGCTCGGCGCGGGTAGCGACACCTGCTCACCGGTGGCCGTGACCCGCACGAGGGCCCCCTCACCGCCGCGCGTCACGACGACGACGGCCGGGCCGAGCTCGCCCCAGCCGCGGACGACGTCCTCGAGGGGCTCGCCCGGGCAGAGCCACTCGACGTCCTCGTCGGACAGCTTGACGACGTCGGCCAGGGCGATGGCGGCCTCGATCACCTGCCGTGCGTCGGCCGGGGAGCCCATGAGCGTCGGGCGGGCGTTGGGGTCGTAGGAGACGGTGGCGCCGGCGGCCCGGGCCGCCTCGAGGACGGCGCGCACCTCGTGGCCACCGGGCTCGATGACGGCAGCGATGCTGCCGGTGTGCACGTGGCCGTAGGCCTGCAGGTTCGGGACCGGCGCGACGCGCCACTCGAGGTCGAAGACGTACGTGGCCGCGCCCGACGCGTCGAGCGTGGCGTGCGCGAGGGACGTGGCAGCGGCGTCGCGGGACCCCTCGGTCAGGGTGACCCCGCGCTCGGCGCAGTGTGCGGCGATGCGCTCGCCACGGGCGTCGTGGCCGATCCACGTGGCCAGGTCGACCGGGTGCTCGAGGGCGGCCAGGCCGAAGGCGACGTTGGCCGGGCTGCCGCCGACGTGCTCCGCCGTCGCGCCGTCCGGTGTCGTCACGGCGTCGACGAGCGCCTCGCCGACGACGAGCGTACGGGTGCCGGACACGGGCGCCACCTCAGGCGTCGACCATGTCGGCGCTGCCGAACCAGCCCGGACGGTCGAAGCGGTGCTCGCTGTCGATGGTGCGGATGGTGCCGCTGCGCGAGCGCATGACGAGGGAGTTGGTGCGGGCCGACTTGGCGCCGTAGCGGACTCCCCGCAGCAGCTCGCCGTCGGTGATGCCGGTGGCCACGAAGAAGCACTCGCCGACGACGAGATCGTCGGTGGACAGCACCCGGTCGAGGTCGTGGCCGGCATCGAGGGCCTTCTGCCGCTCGTCGTCGTCCTTGGGCCACAGCTTGCCCTGGATGACGCCGCCGGTGCACTTGATGGCGCACGCGGCGATGATGCCCTCCGGGGTGCCGCCGATGCCGAGGAGCAGGTCGACGCCGGTGCCGGGCCGCGCCGCCATGACGGCCCCCGCGACGTCGCCGTCGACGATGTAGCGGATGCGCGCGCCGGTGTCGCGGATCTGCTGGGCGAGACCCTCGTGGCGGGGCCGGTCGAGCATGACGACGGTGACGTCGGCCGGGGTCTCCTTCTTGGCCTTGGCGATCCGGCGGATGTTCTCGGCGACGGGCAGCCGGATGTCGACGACGTCGGCCGCCTCGGGCCCGGTGGCGAGCTTGTCCATGTAGAACACGGCCGAGGGGTCGTACATCGCGCCACGGTTGGCGACCGCCATCACCGCGACCGCGTTGTTCATGCCCTTGGCCGTGAGGGTCGTGCCGTCGATGGGGTCCACCGCGACGTCGACCTCGGGGCCGGTGCCGTCGCCGACCTGCTCGCCGTTGAAGAGCATGGGGGCGTTGTCCTTCTCACCCTCGCCGATGACGACGACGCCACGCATGCTGACGGTGGAGATCATGGCGCGCATCGCCTCGACGGCGGCGCCGTCGGCCTTGTTCTTCTCACCGCGGCCGACCCACCGGCCACCGGCCATGGCGGCGGCCTCGGTGACCCTCACCAGCTCCAGGGCGAGGTTGCGATCGGGCTGGCTGTGCTTCATCGGGTCCTCCGTCGGCGCAGAACGAGTCCGCGCCAGCCTAGCGGTGGCCGGACCCGCGTTTGGCCGGCGTCCGCGCGTCGGGGACGATGGGGGCATGAGCACGACCTCCACCCCCTCGCCGACCGACCTTCCGGGTCAGCAGCCGGTGGAGGAGCCTGCCGCCCCGCGCAGCCGGTACTCGATGGGCACGCTGCCCAACATGCTGCGCTCGATGCTCGTCATCGGCCTGTTCGTCCTCGCGCTCGTGGCCATCGTGCCGCGCACCGACCACGTCGACCGGCCCGCCGTCGACGCGCTCGACAAGGCCCGGCAGGTCGCGGCCCAGGCCAAGATGACCGTCCAGCTGCCGCAGGGCCTCGGCTCCGGCTGGGTGCCGACCGTCGCGTCGTACGCGCCCGGAACGGAGAAGGTCCGCACCTTCACGACCGTGTGGACGACGCCCGAAGGGGCCGACATCAGCCTCAAGCAGGCCGTCAACCCGACCGACGGCTGGCTGCGCCGGTCGGTCAACGACGGCGCCGCCGCGGGCACCGTTCAGGTGTCGGGTCGCAGCTTCGAGCGGTTCACCGCCTCGGACGCCGGCCAGGTGGCCTACGTCGTGCGCGGCACCGGCGCCACGCAGCCGACCATCGTCGCCTCGGGCAACGCGTCCGAGGACGAGCTCAAGGCGTTCGTCGCGGCGATGCGTCCGGTGCAGCCGGCAACCGCACCCTGACGCCGAGGCCTGGACGCGTAGGGCGATCCGCCCTCAGGACTCGTCGTCGAAGACCGCGTCGTCGGCGTGCAGCTGGCTGCCCGGGGCGGGGGTCGGGGCCTCGCCGCGGGTGGCCCGCTCGATCTCGGCCTGGGCGCCGTCGAGCCACGTCGCGCAGTGCGCGGCCAAGGCCTCGCCCCGGCGCCACAGGTGCATCGAGTCCTCGAGCGGGGCCTGACCGGCCTCGAGCCGCGCGACGATCCCGACGAGCTCCTCCCGGGCGTCCTCGTACCGCATCCCCGCGATGTCGGGGAAGTCGGCGGTGCTGGCAGTGGGAGATGCGTCGGACATGCGCGCCACCCTACGGTGTCGGGCCGACGTCGCCGTCGGCGTGCGGGGTCGCCGTCGTCTGCGCCGAATCGCCCGTGGGGGCAGCCTTGGTCGCTGGCTTCGTCGCTGGCTTCGACGCGGCCTTCGTCGACGTGGGCTTCGGGGCCGGTGTGGCTCGTGCCGCGGTCTTCGACGCCCGCTTCGTCGTCTCCGCGGTCTTTGCTGCCGCGGTCTTCGCGGCGGTGGCCTTGGTCGCGGTTTTCGCGGGGGTGGCCTTGGTCGCCGTGGTCGTCCGGGCTGTCGCCTTCTTCGGCGTCGTGGCGGCGTTCTCGGTGCCGGTGCTGACCGGACGGACCCCGAAGTCGCCGCGGGCGACACGGACGCGCAGCAGCTCGCCGACGCCGACGTCGTCGCGGTCCATCACGACCCGGCCGTCGCGGTGCTGCACGACGGCGTAGCCGCGCTCGAGCGTCGACTGCGGCGACAGCGCGACGACCTGCCGACGCAGGTGCTCGGCCTCGTCGGCAGCCCGGTGCAGTCGCGCCTCCAGTCGCGTCGCCGCCCGCTCCCGCAGGGAGGCCAGCTCGACCCGGCGCTGGCGAACGAGCGCGACCGGGTCGGCCATGACGGGGCGCGAGACGAGTGCCCGCAGCCCCGAGCGCTCGTGCTCGAGGCGTCGGGTCAGGGCCCGACGCAGGCGCTCGCGGCCGATGTCGACCGTGCCGCGCTCGTGGGCGGCGTCGGGCACGACCCGCTTGCCGGCGTCGGTCGGGGTGGAGGCGCGCCAGTCGGCGACGAGGTCGAGCAGCGGCTGGTCGACCTCGTGGCCGATGGCGCTGATGACGGGGGTGCGAGCCTCCGCGACGGCGCGGACCATCGCCTCGTTGGAGAACGGGAGCAGCTCCTCGAGGGCGCCGCCACCACGCGCCACGACGATGACGTCGACGAGGGGGTGGGCGTCGAGCTCGCGGAGGGCGGCGACGACCTCGGTGACGGCGTTGGCGCCTTGCACGGCCACCTCTCGCAGCTCGAAACGCACTGCGGGCCAACGGCGCCGGGCGTTCTCGACGACGTCGCGCTCGGCGGCCGAGCCGCGGCCCGTGATGAGCCCGACGCGGTGCGGCAGGAACGGGATCGGACGCTTCCGGTCGGCGTCGAACAGGCCCTCGGCCGCGAGCGTGCGCTTGAGGATCTCGACGCGAGCGAGGAGGTCGCCGATGCCGACCGGGCGGATCTGTCGCGCCTCGAGCTGTAGGGTGCCCCGCTTGGTCCAGAACGTCGGCTTCGCCTGGAGCACGACGCGCGCGCCCTGGGCCAGCGGCACGGCCATCGCGTTGACGGCGTTCATCGGTACCGACACCGACAGCGACATGTCCACGTCGGGGTCGCGGAGGGTCAGGTACGCCGTGCCGCCGCGCGGGTTGAACTGCACGACCTGCCCCTCGACCCACAGTTGGCTCATCCGGTTGACGTAGTCGCTGATCTTGAGGCTGAGCACGCGCACCGGCCAGGGCTGCTCGGCGGTGGTGTCGGCCGCCTTGTCCGGCAGCGGGTTCGGCAGGCTCACGCGGGCAACGATAAGGCGTCGCGGCGACAGCACCGCCTCCGTGCGGTCGAGCCGGTGACGACACCGCTCGGGACGGACGCCTCGCGGCTCGGGTCGCCTGCGACGGGGCCCGTACGATGGGGGTATGAGCGCCACCCCCGAGACGCCCGCCCCGACCACCGGCACCGAGACGCCCGACGCCGCTGCCGCGCCGAGCAAGAAGGTCCTGCTCGCCGCGCCCCGCGGCTACTGCGCCGGCGTCGACCGAGCCGTCGTCACGGTCGAGAAGGCCCTCGAGCTCTACGGCCCGCCGGTCTACGTGCGCAAGCAGATCGTGCACAACAAGCACGTCGTGACGACCCTCGAGAAGCGCGGTGCGATCTTCGTCGACGAGACCGACGAGGTGCCCGAGGGTGCCACCGTCATCTTCTCGGCCCACGGCGTGGCCCCGGTCGTCCACGAGGAGGCCCGGGCCCGCAGCCTCAAGACGATCGACGCCACCTGTCCGCTCGTGACGAAGGTGCACCGCGAGGCGGTCCGGTTCGCGGGCGACGAGTTCGACATCCTGCTCATCGGCCACGAGGGACACGAGGAGGTCGTCGGCACGAGCGGCGAGGCGCCGGAGCACATCACGCTCGTCGACGGCCCTGACGACGTCGACAACGTCACGGTCCGCGACCCCGAGAAGGTCGTCTGGCTCTCGCAGACGACGCTGTCGGTCGACGAGACGATGGAGACGGTCAAGCGCCTCAAGGAGAAGTTCCCCGCGCTGCAGAGCCCGCCCTCGGACGACATCTGCTACGCCACCCAGAACCGCCAGCTGGCCGTCAAGCAGATGGCCGGGGACACCGACCTGATGATCGTCGTCGGCTCGCGCAACTCCTCGAACTCCGTTCGCCTCGTCGAGGTCGCCCTCGAGCACGGCGCGCGTGCCGGGCACCTCGTCGACTACGCCGACGAGATCCAGGAGGAGTGGCTCGAGGGCGTGGCGACCGTCGGCGTCACCTCCGGCGCCAGCGTGCCCGAGGTGCTCGTGCGCGACGTGCTGTCGTGGCTCGCCGAGCGCGGCTACGGCGAGGTCGAGGCCGTCATCGCCGCGGAGGAGTCGCTGCTCTTCTCCCTGCCGAACGAGCTGCGCCGCGACCTCAAGGCCCGCAAGGGTGAGGACGCCGGCACGGTGCGCCACGACGCCGCGTTCGAGGACGCCGGCTCGCTGCACTGACGCGCACGTGCCCGTCCGGCCGGACGCGTCCGGCGCAGGCGTCAGCCCGGTCGGCGGCCCCGTCAGCGATGCCGTCGGCCGGCGTCCGGCCGCTCAGCCGCCGAGCGCGGACGTCAGGGCCGGCTGCAGGTCATCGAGGCTGTTCGTCGCGACGTACTGCCCGCCGGTGACGGCGATGACCTGCTTGAGCGCCCCGGCGTCGGCCTTGCCGCCGATGTCGACGACGACGAGCCGGACTGGCCGGGCCGGGTCCTTGGCCGCCGACAGCTGCTGCTTGAGCAGGTCGAGGTTCAGGCCGAAGTCGTCCTCGTTCGGGCCGCCGGTGACGATGACGACCGAGTTGGTGTAGCCCGGACGCCAGTAGCCCTTGGCCTGCGCGTACGTCGCGGCGATCGAGTCGTAGAGGCCGCGTCCGCCGCCGACGGCCGAGCCGAGGCCGGCGACCGACTTGTCGAACGCGGCGAGGCGTCTGCCCTCGCCGAGGCTGCCGTAGCCGACGAGCGGCTTGTAGTCGTCGGCCTTGTCGCCGACGTGCAGCGAGTACACCCACAGCGAGGCGAAGGTCGTCGGGGACACGGCGGCGGTGGCCCGCACGGTCGCGCGTTGCACGGTGCCCAGGCGGGTGGCGCCGCTCTCGGTGCGGTCGAGCATCGAGCCGGACACGTCGACGGCGAGCAGCGCCTGGGTCTTCGGTGCCGAGGCGTTCCAGAGCGTCGCCGCCTTGGTCACCGACGCGTCGGACGGCGCGGATCCGACCGTGGTCGTCCCGCGCAGTGCCGCCGGCTCCTTGGGGTCGGCCCCACCCGGCGTGCGCAAGCCGCTGTCGCGCAGGATCTTCCGCGCCTCCTCGGTGTGGAGGTAGCTGCCCAGAGCACCGACCAGGCGGGTCGTGGCGGCGTCGTCGGACAGTGATGTGAGGGAGTACTCGGCCGGGCCGGTGCCCTCGGTCGGGGCGACGGCCGTGAGCGGGGCGTCGGAGTGCGCCGCGTTCCACGTCGTCAGCTGGGCCTCGGTGGTCACGGCGCCGGACGGGGTCTTGCCGTCGAGGTCGTCGAGCGACACCGCGCCCGTGCCGCCCTTGGCGGCTCGCGACACGAGGCCGCTCAGGGTGCTGTCCGACACGGACGCGGCGGCCGCGCCGAGCGCGAGCCGCCCGACGGTCGAGCGGTTCGGGTCGGGGACCCGGACCGGGGTCGTCCCGCCGAGCACCGCGCCCCAGGACAGGTCCTCGCCCAGGGACTGCGCCGACCGGTCGGGCATCGCGACGACGACGGCGCTGGTCGCGAACGGCTGACCCGGGGTGGCCTTGACGCCGGAGATGGAGGCGGCCCGCCCGAACCACAGGTCCGAGTCGGTGATCCACGCGTCCGGGCGTCCGGCGCCGATGAGCGAGCCCGCCACGGCGAAGGGCTCGGCGGGTTCGAAGGTGTAGGCGGCGCAGGGGCTGTCGGAGTGCTTGCTCAGGGCCTGGGCGGCCGCGGCCACGGCCGGTGCGACGGCCGGCGCGACGGCGACCCGCACCTTCGCCGGGTCGGCGC
>JAEXXY010000287.1 GCA_023451855.1 Actinomycetes bacterium | reverse complement strand
CTCGTGGCCCTTGTCCTCGGCCGAGCCCGTCAGGCCGGCCCGGTCGAGGGCCTGCTGCTCGTCGTCGCACGTGAGCACGCCGAACCCCACCGGTGTGCCGGTGCGCACCGCGACGTCGGTCAGCCCGGCCGTCGCCGCCTGGCAGACGTACTCGAAGTGCGGCGTGCCGCCGCGGATGACGACGCCGAGGGCCACGAGCGCGTCGTACCAGTCGGCGAGGCGGGCGCAGGCGACCGGCAGCTCGAAGGTGCCGGGCACCCGCACCACGTCGACGTGCTCGACCCCGGCGTCGGCCAGACCGCGTCGGGCGCCGTCCAGCAGCCCGTCCATGACCGTCTCGTGCCAGCTGGCCGCGACGACGGCCACGCGCAGACCGCGCCCGTCGGTGTGGATGGTGGGGGCGCCGTCCTTCATGCCGTCTCCTGTCCGTGCCGGGCGTCGTCGGTCGGGATGTCGTGACCGAGGCGCTCGCGCTTGGTGATGAGGTACTGCTCGTTGTCCTGCCCGACGGGGCCGTGGAGCCGCTCGACCGCCACGACGTCGAGCCCGAGGCCGCGCAGGGCCTGGACCTTCGTGGGGTTGTTCGTCAGCAGCACGACGCCGTCGACGCCGAGGTCGTGGAGCATCGCCGCGCCGGCCGCGTACTCGCGGGCGTCGACCGGCAGACCGAGCGCCGTCTGCGCGTCCACGGTGTCGGCGCCGCGGTCCTGTTGGGCGTAGGCGCGCAGCTTGTCGACCAGCCCGACGCCACGGCCCTCGTGGCCACCGAGGTAGACGACGACGCCGCCCTCGGCCCCGACCCGCGCCAGCGACGCCTGCAGCTGCGGGCCGCAGTCGCAGCGCAGCGAGCCGAACGCGTCGCCGGTGAGGCACTCGGAGTGCAGCCGCGTCAGCACCGGGCCCGTGCCGGACAGGCCGTGCAGGCCGCGCGGGCTGACGAGGGCGACGTGCTCGTCCCCGGTGAGGGTGTCGCGGTAGCCGTGGGCGGTGAAGGTGCCGTGGACGGTCGGGATGCGCGTCGTCGCGAGACGCTCGACCCGGTCGTGGCGCTGGCGGTGGTCGACGAGCTGCTCGATGGTGACGACGGGCAGCCCGTATTCGCGGCCGAGGTCGACAACGGCGTCGAAGCGCATCATCCGGCCGTCGTCGTGGACGAGCTCACCGATGATGCCGACGGGCTCGAGGCCGGCCAGGCGCGTCAGGTCGACGGCGGCCTCGGTGTGGCCGGGGCGGGTCAGGACGCCGCCGTGCTTCGCGCGCAGGGGCAGGATGTGGCCGGGCCGGATCAGGTCGTCGGGAACCGATGCGGGATCGGCGAGCACCTGCGCCGTGCGCAGCCGGTCGGCAGCGCTGATGCCGGTGGTGACCCCCGTCGCCGCGTCGACCGACACCGTGTACGCGGTGCGGAGCGGGTCGCGGTTGTCGGCCACCATGAGCGGCAGGTCGAGCCGGTCGGCGACGGCGTCGGGCACCGGGGCGCAGAGGTAGCCCGACGAGTGGCGGATCGTCCACGCCATCCAGTCCTCCGTGGCCGTGGCGGCCGCGAGCACCAGGTCGCCCTCGTTCTCGCGGTTCTCGTCGTCGAGGACGAGCACCGGGCGTCCGGCGCGGAGGGCCTCGAAGGCGTCCTCGACGGTCGACAGCCCGCTCATGGCGTCACCTCCTGCGGTTGCCCCTGCGGCTGCCCCTGCCGGTGCTCGAGGAGGCGCTCGACGTACTTGGCGATGACGTCGACCTCGAGGTTGACGGGGTCGCCGACTCCCTTGTGCCCCAACGTCGTCAGGGCGAGTGTCGTGGGGATGAGGGAGACCGTGAAGGTGTCGTCGGTGACGGACGCGACCGTGAGGGAGACGCCGTCGACGGTGATCGAGCCCTTCTCCACGACGTACCCGGCGAGGTCGCGCGGAAGAGTCAGCTCGACGGTCTCCCAGCGGTCGCCCGGGGTGCGCGCCGTGACCGTCGACGTGCCGTCGACGTGCCCCTGCACGACGTGGCCACCGAAGCGACCGTCGGCGCGCATGGCGCGCTCGAGGTTGACGGGGTCCCCCGGCCGCAGGGCGCCGAGCGAGCTGCGCCGAAGCGTCTCGGCCATGACGTCGACGGTGAAGCCCTCGGCGTCGTGCTCGACGACGGTGAGGCAGACGCCGTTGACGGCGATCGATGCGCCGTGCACGGCGTCGGACACGACGAGCGGCCCGGTGATGCGCAGTACGGCGGAGTCGGCGCCGTGGTCGAGCCCGGCGACCGTGCCGAGCTCCTCGACGATTCCGGTGAACATGGACTTACTCCTTCGTGGTGGCGTGGATGCGCACGTCGTCCCCGACGAGCGTCACGTCCGCGGTGTGGAGGCGGAGGGTGTCCGCGACCGTGCCGATGCCGAGGTCGGCCACGGCGTGGGGCCCGGCCCCGAGGAGGGCCGGAGCGAGGTAGGCGTACACGTCGTCGACGAGCCCGGCGCCGAGGAAGGCGGCCGCGAGCGTGGGCCCACCCTCGAGCCAGACGTCACGGATCCCCTTGTCCCACAACAGCTCCAGCGCCTCCTTGGGATCGCGGGTGCGCAGCTGCAGGACGTCGTGGCCGCCGGCGTGCACCGCGGCGGTCGCCGGGACGTCGCGCAGGCCCATGACGACGCGTAGGGGCTGGCGCGGGAGGTCGACGCCCGACGCGTCGCGCACCGTGAGGCGCGGGTCGTCGGCCAGGAGCGTTCCCGTGCCCACGAGGACGGCGTCGCGTGTCGCGCGCAGCCGGTGCACGTCGGCACGCGCCCCGGGGCCGGTGATCCAACGGCTCGAGCCGTCGGCCGCGGCGCTGCGCCCGTCGAGCGTCGCCGCGAACTTCCAGGTCACGAGGGGGCGCCCGAGCGCCACGGTCCGGGCCCACCGGGAGTTCAGGTCGGCGGCCTCGTCGGCGAGCAGGCCGCCGATGACGTCGACACCTGCCGCGTGCAGCTGCTCCGCCCCGCCGGCGGCGTCGGGGTTCGGGTCGCTCTGTGCGAAGACGACCCGGGCCACGCCCGCGTCGACGAGCGCACCCGCGCAAGGGCCCGTGCGTCCGTGGTGCGCGCACGGCTCGAGCGTGACGTAGGCCGTGGTGCCCACGGCCCGCTCCCCCGCATCGGCGAGGGCGACGACCTCGGCGTGCGGGGTGCCGGCGCCGTGGTGGTAGCCCTCACCGGCAACGGTGCCGTCGGCGGCCACGAGCACGCAGCCGACGCGCGGGTTGGGGTCGGGCCACGGCCCGGCTGCGGCGAGGTGGAGGGCTCGTCGCATCCAGGCCGAGGCGGCTGTGTCGCCCATGCCGAGCCCCGGTCAGCCGGTCTTGACGGCGGTCAGGTCGGGCTCGACGTCGGCCTGGTCGCTCGTGCGGGTCACCTTGACCCACTGGAGGAACCCGTAGACGACGAAGAGGCCGTAGAAGATGTAGAGCACGGAGGTCGGCACGTAGTCGGTGGCGAAGCCCAGCGGAACCCCGACGAGGTCGACGGCGATCCACGCGAGCCAGAACTCGTTCCAGCCGCGGGCCATCGCGTACGTCGCGACGATCGAGCCGACGAAGATCCACGCGTCGCACCAGAAGAACCACCACTGCGGCGACCAGAACGGGTTGGGGGCCGCCTCGGAGAGCATCCGGAAGACCTGCGCGGCGATGACGGTGCCGACGAGCCAGAACGCGACCGACACGGTGCGCTCGCGGCCGGTGGCCCAGCGGGGGGTGATGGCCACGCCCGACGCGTCACCGGCGTGGCTGAGGCGGCGCACCTGGCTCCAGCGCCACCAGCCGTAGATGCTCGTGACGATGAAGAAGATCTGCCGGCCGGCCTGCCCGAAGAGCGGGATACGCTCGTCGGCGCCGAAGAGGGCGCCGGTGTAGACGAAGAAGAGCAGGATGTTGGCCACGATCCCGACGGGCCAGGCCCAGACGAGGCGCTTCATCCCGAGGTAGGCGGAGGCGACGCCGATGAGGACGCCGACGAGCTCGGTCCAGTGCAGCTGGTAGGGACCGATGGGGATGGCGGCGTCGAGGACCTGCTGGAAGAGGTTCTGCGAGGCGTCCGCTGCTGCGAGTGTGACCATGTGGTGTTCGACCTCGGAGGTTCGTGATGTGTGTCGGACGAACTCCGGGGGTGCTCCACAGGTCGAGTCGGGCGGGCGCTGGCGACGCGAACCCACGGGTGCGCGCACCGGCCGTCGACGGCCTGTCTCGTGCTGCCTCCCATCCGGACTTTCACCGTCGGTCCTGGAATCCCACCAGGTCAACCGGCCGCTGGATGCGGTCGGGTCGCGGACTGTAACCGCCGGCTCGGAATTACACCGACCCCGGAGCACGTGCCTCCCAGTATGCACCCGCCCGCTGAGGCGTCGCACCCCGCGTCCGGGTGACGCCCGCCACGGTGCGCCACGGTGCGCCTCAGTCCGCCGCGTGCGCCTCGGTGCGCCTCAGTGGCGGTGGCGCTCGGCGAGCGCGCGCAGCTGCTCGACCACGGCGGCGGCGTCCTCGGCCCCGTACACGGCCGACCCGGCGACGAACACGTCGGCGCCCGCCTCCGCGCACTGCTCGATCGTGTCGGCGCTGACGCCGCCGTCGACCTGGACCCAGATCTCGCCGCCGTGGCGCCGGACGGCCTGGCGCACCTGCGCGACCTTCGGCATCTGGTCGGCCATGAACGACTGCCCGCCGAAGCCGGGCTCGACGGTCATGACGAGGACCATGTCGAGCTCGGGCAGCAGGTCCTCGTACGGCGCGAACGGTGTGCCCGGCTTGATCGCCATCGACGCGCGGGCGCCCGCCGCCCGGAGCGTGCGGGCGAGGGTGCGGGGGTCGCGCGCCGCCTCGACGTGGAAGGTCACCGACTGGCAGCCCGCCTCGGCGTACCCCGGGGCCCAGCGGTCGGGGTCCTCGATCATGAGGTGGGCGTCGATGGGGACGGGGCTCACCTTGAGCAGCGCCTCGACGACGGGCAGCCCGAGCGTCAGGTTCGGCACGAAGTGCGCGTCCATGACGTCGACGTGGGCCCAGTCCGCGCCCGCGATGCGGCGCAGCTCTGACTCGAGGTTGGCGAAGTCCGCGGACAGGATGCTCGGCGAGATCTGCACGCGCACAGCCTAGGGGTGGCCGCGGCGCGCCCGGCCGTCAGGAGACCGCCAGCCGACCGTCAGCCGACCCTCAGCCGACCCTCAGCCGACGCAGAGACAGAACGGGTGTCCGGCCGGGTCGAGGAAGACGCGGAAGCTCGTCCCCGGCTGGTGCTCGTGCCGGGTCGCGCCGAGCGCGAGGACCTCGGGCTCGGCGGCGTCGAGGTCCTCGACGACGACGTCGAGGTGCATCTGCTGCGGCGCCTGCTGGCCCGGCCACTCCGGCGCCCGGAAGTCTGCGACCTGCTGGAAGCAGATGCAGTTGCCGTTCTCGGCACGGATCTCGGCCCACCCGTCGGAGACGTCGACCTTCCAGTCGAGGAGCGTCCCGTAGAAGGTGGCGAGGGCTGCGGCGTCGGGGCAGTCGATGACGAAGCTGGGGTACTGGGCGATGGCCATGCGCCGGACCCTAACGGCCCTTCCGGACGTTCGACGTCCGGAAGGGTCAGCGGCGGCGCAGGAGCGCGAGGAACATCGCGTCGGTGCCGTGGACGTGCGGCCACAGCTGCACGTAGGGCCCGTCGCCGAGTCCGGCCAGCTCGGCCCCGGACGCGTCCCGGAAGAGCGCTCGGGCGTCCACCAGCTCGACGTCGTCGCGCTTCTTGAGCACGTCGGTGACGACGAACCGGGTCTCGTTGAGGTGGGGGCTGCACGTGGCGTAGGCGATGAGCCCGCCGGGTGCCGTGGCCTCGATCGCCGATGCGAGCAGCTCGCGCTGGAGCCCGGCCAGCGCCGCGACGTCGCCGGGCGTGCGCCGCCAGCG
>JAEXXY010000251.1 GCA_023451855.1 Actinomycetes bacterium | reverse complement strand
CGCCGGACGCGCTCGAGGCCGCGGTGAGCGCGATGGAGGGCGGGACGACGCCGACGGCGAGGCCGAGCAGGGCGGCGCCGATCCGGCGCCTGCTGATGACGACGGGCACGGGTTCTCCTGGGGTGTGGGAGGGCGTGGAAGACGTGCGAACAGGCTGCGAACAGGGTGCGAAGAGGTGGGTCGCGACCCCGGCCGGACGCTCGCGTGGACGACTCGGAGGACGAGCTGACCAGGAGGTCGTGGGCGCCCGGCCGGGACCGCTCCGAGCGTGGCGGAGCCCCGGTGGGGCGAGGGTCTGGCGAGGGTCTGGCCTTGGTCAGCGGCCGTTCAGGATTGGACAGCCCGGTCGGAGACCGGCGGCAGCCCTGACCCGCACCCTGAGACGCTGCAGGGGCACGCGCATGCGCCTCCTAGACTGGTGACCCATGATGTCCACCCTCGACCTGCGCGGACGCACGCTCGACGTGCGCTTCCTGCGCGGCGCCCTTCCCCGAGCCGAGTTCGACGTCACGGCCGCCCTCGAGCAGGTGCGGCCGATCTGCGAGGACGTCGAGCATCGGGGCGCCGCGGCCCTGCGCGACCTGGGTGAGCGGTTCGACGGGGTCCGCCCGACGCACCTGCGGGTGCCCGCCTCCGTGCTGCGGTCGGCCCTGGAGGGCCTCGAGCCCGACCTTCGCGCCGCCCTCGAGGAGGCCATCCGCCGCGCCCGGCTCGTCCACGCCGACCAGCGGCGCACCGACACGACGACCACCGTCGTGCCCGGCGGCACCGTCACCGAGCGCTGGGTGCCCGTCGACCGCGTCGGTCTCTACGTGCCGGGCGGTCTCGCGGTCTACCCGAGCAGCGTCGTCATGAACGTCGTGCCCGCCCAGCTCGCCGGCGTCGGCTCGCTCGCTGTCGCCTCGCCGCCGCAGCGCGAGAACACCGGCGAGTTCGCCGGCTACCCGAACCCGACGATCCTCGCGACGTGCGCTTTGCTCGGCGTCGACGAGGTGTACGCCGTCGGTGGCGCCCAGGCCGTCGCGATGTTCGCCTACGGCTTCTCGGAGCAGACGCCCGAGGGAGACACCGTGGCGTGCGACCCCGTGTCGATGGTCACCGGCCCCGGCAACATCTGGGTCGTCGCGGCCAAGCGCCTCCTCAAGGGGCTCATCGGCATCGACGCCGAGGCCGGCCCCACCGAGATCGCCGTCCTCGCCGACGACTCCGCCGACCCCGAGCACGTCGCCGCCGACCTCGTCAGCCAGGCCGAGCACGACCCGCTCGCCGCGTCCGTGCTCGTCACCGACAGCGAGCAGCTCGCCGAGGCCACCCGTGCCGCGCTGACGCGCCGCGTACCCGCGACGAAGCACGCCGAGCGGGTCACCGAGGCGCTCGAGGGCACCCAGTCGCGCATCGTCCTCGTCGACGACGTCGACGCCGGCCTGGACGTCGTCAACGCCTACGCCGCCGAGCACCTCGAGATCCAGACACGCGACGCGTCGGCCGTAGCGGCCCGGGTGCGCAACGCCGGCGCCGTCTTCGTCGGGCCGTGGGCGCCGGTCAGCCTCGGCGACTACGCCGCCGGCTCCAACCACGTCCTGCCGACGGCCGGCTGCGCGACGCACTCGAGCGGCCTGTCGGTCCAGTCGTTCCTGCGCGGCATCCACGTCGTCGACTACGACGAGGCCGCCCTGCGCGGCATCGCGGCGCACGTCGTCACGCTCGCCCAGGCCGAGGACCTCCCGGCGCACGGAGAGGCCGTCACGGCGCGGTTCGGCGACGAGGTGCCGCGGTGACCGACGCATCCCCCACCCCGGCCGACGAGGTCGCCCGGTTGCTGCGCCCCGACCTGCATGGGCGCACCGCCTACGGCGCGCCGCAGCTCGACGTGCCGGTGCGGCTCAACACCAACGAGAACTCCTACCCGGTGCCCGAGGCCGTCGTCGAGGCGATCGTCGCGGCGCTCGCGGCCGACGTCCGCGACCTCAACCGCTACCCCGACCGCGACTTCACCGACCTGCGCAAGGCGCTGACCGCCTACCTCGAGAAGCAGTCCGGGGTCACGGTCACGCCCGAGCAGGTCTGGGCCGGCAACGGCTCCAACGAGGTGCTCTCGCACGTCGTGCAGGCCTTCGGCGGCCCGGGCCGGGTGGCGCTGGGGTTCACCCCGAGCTACTCGATGCACCCGATCATCAGCGAGACCCTCGGCACCACGTGGGTCGACGGGCTGCGCGGCACGGGAACCTTCGACCTCACCCCCGAGTCGGCCGCCGAGCAGGCCCGGCGCCACCACCCGTCGATCGTCTTCCTCTGCTCCCCGAACAACCCCACGGGCACCGCGCTGCCCTTCGAGGTCATCGGTGCCGTGCTCGAGGCCGCGCCCGACGCGATCGTCGTCGTCGACGAGGCCTACGCCGAGTTCGCCCGTCCGGGAACGCGATCCGCGTTGTCGCTCCTGGCCGAGCACCCGCGCCTGGTCGTCACGCGCACCATGAGCAAGGCGTTCGCCTTCGCCGGCGGCCGCCTCGGTTACCTCGTCGCGGCCCCGGAGGTCGTCGACGCCCTGCGCCTGGTCCGGCTGCCCTACCACCTCTCGACGCCGACCCAGACGATCGCGCGCGTCGCGCTCGAGCACGCCGACGTCATGCTCGGCACCGTCGAGGTCATCAAGCACCAGCGCGACCGGATCGTCGAGCGCCTCACCGAGCTGGGAGCCACGCCGGTGCCCAGCGACAGCAACTTCGTGCTCTTCGGTGGCCTGACCGACGAGAAGGCCACGTGGCAGGCGCTGCTCGAGGCCGGCGTGCTCGTCCGCGACGTCGGCATCGCCCACCACCTGAGGGTCACGGCCGGCGACCCCGACGAGACCACGGCGTTCCTCGACGCCTTCGCGCGCCTCGCGCCGACCCACCTGACCAGCACGAGCAGCACGCCGACACAGGAGCAGCCCGCATGAACCGCACCGCGACGATCAGCCGCTCGACGTCCGAGTCTTCCGTCGAGCTCACCCTCGACCTCGACGGCACCGGTGTCGCCGACGTGTCCACCGGTGTCCCGTTCTACGACCACATGCTCGCCTCGCTCGCCAAGCACTCGCTCATCGACCTCACCGTCAAGGCGACCGGCGACGTCGACGTCGACGTGCACCACACCGTCGAGGACACCGCGATCGTCCTGGGCCAGGCGCTCCGGGAGGCGCTCGGCGACAAGGCCGGCATCTCCCGCTTCGGCGACGCCACGGTGCCGCTCGACGAGGCGCTCGCGCACGCCGTCGTCGACGTCGCCGGGCGGCCCTACGTCGTCCACCAGGGTGAGCCGGAGGGCCAGCAGTACGCGCTGATCGGGGGCCACTTCACCGGGTCGATGACGCGTCACGTCCTGGAGTCGTTCGCCTTCAACGCCGGTCTGTGCCTGCACGTGCGCGTCCTCGCCGGCCGCGACCCGCACCACATCGTCGAGGCGCAGTTCAAGGCCGTCGCGCGGGCCCTGCGCGCCGCCGTGGCCCGCGACCCGCGCGTCGTCGGCATCCCCAGCGCCAAGGGAGCCCTGTGACCGCTGGCGGCCGCGGCGTCGTCGTCCTCGACTACGGCAGCGGCAACGTCCGCTCGGCCGTGCGCGCCCTCGAGCGCGTCGGTGCCACGGTCACGCTCACCGCTGACCCCGTCGCCGCTCTCGAGGCCGACGGCCTCTTCGTGCCCGGCGTCGGCAACTTCCACGCGTGCATGAAGGGCCTCGCCGCCGCGCACGGCCCGCGCGTCATCGGCCGGCGCATCAGCGGCGGCCGCCCGGTGCTCGGCGTCTGCGTCGGGATGCAGGTGCTCTTCGACGGCTCGGCCGAGCCGTCCGACGCGCCGGTCGAGGGGCTGGGGGAGTGGCCCGGCACCGTCGAACGGCTCCCGGCCGACGTCGTGCCGCACATGGGCTGGTCACCGGTCGAGGCCGCCGAGGGCACCCGCCTGTTCGCCGGCGTCGAGCACGAGCGCTTCTACTTCGTCCACTCCTACGCCGTGCAGCGCTGGACGCTCGAGGCCACGGGGGCCTTCGAGCGGGTGGCGCCGCACGTCACGTGGGCCGAGCACGGGGCCCGGTTCGTCGCCGCGGTCGAGAACGGCCCGCTCTGCGCCACCCAGTTCCACCCCGAGAAGTCCGGCGACGCCGGAGCCCACCTGCTGGAGAACTGGGTCCGGGGCCTCTGAGGCGTCCGCGACCCGCACCCCCGACACCGGAGGAGACCTTTCCGCATGACCGACATGAGCGACCGAGCGCGCCTCGAGCTGCTGCCCGCCGTCGACATCGCCGGCGGCCGGGCCGTCCAGCTCGTCCAGGGCGTCGCCGGCAGTGGTGGCGAGTTCGGCGACCCGTGGGAGGCCGCGAAGGCCTGGCAGGACCAGGGCGCCGAGTGGATCCACCTCGTCGACCTCGACGCCGCGTTCGGTCGCGGCAGCAACCGCGACCTCATCGCCTCGATCGTCGGGCGCCTCGACCTGCGGGTCGAGCTCTCCGGCGGCATCCGTGACACCGCCACCCTCGAGGCCGCCCTCGCCACCGGGTGCCGGCGCGTCAACATCGGCACGGCGGCGCTGGAGAACCCGGAGTGGACGGCATCGGTCATCGCCGAGCACGGCGACCGCGTCGCCATCGGCCTCGACGTGCGCGGCACGACGCTCGCGGCCCGCGGGTGGACGCGTGAGGGCGGCGACCTCTGGGAGGTGCTCGACCGGCTCGACCGCGAGGGCTGCGCCCGGTACGTCGTCACCGACGTGCAGAAGGACGGCATGCTCCAGGGGCCCAACACCGACCTGCTCCGCGAGGTGTGCGCCCGCACCGAGCGTCCTGTCGTCGCGAGCGGTGGCGTGTCGACGCTCGAGGACATCGCGGCGATCCGCGGCCTCGTCGGCGTCGGCGTCGAGGGCGCCATCATCGGTTCGGCCCTCTACCGCGGCGCGTTCACGCTCCCGGAGGCGCTCGAGGTCGCGGGCCGACCGGAGGTCCGCTCGTGAGCGAGGCGCCCGGCGCCTTCCACGACGCCCAGGGCAGGCCAGCCGACTCGGCCGGGCAGGCCTGGGAGGGCAAGTCCATCCCGAGCCACGGCTTCTCCGGTGACACCGGCGAGGCCGACGCCACGGTCCTCGACGCGGTCGCCGCGCTGCACGCCGACCCGACGCCCCAGGCCGAGGAGGCGCTCGTCGCCGCCGTCTCGGCCGCCCGGTGGCTCGTGCCCGTCGTCGCCGTCGCCACGGAGGTCGACGAGTCGGGCGAGCACGCCGCCGACACGCGCAGCGACATGGCCGCCGTGACCCTGACGGCCCCGGACGGCTCTCGCGCCCTACCGGTGTTCACCTCGCTCGCCAGCCTCGCCGAGTGGGACGCCTCGGCGCGCCCGGTGCCCGTGCCGGCGTCGTCGGCCGCCCGGGCGGCCATCACCGAGGAGTGCCAGGTGCTCGTCGTCGACGTGGCCTCGCCCCGCGCCACGGTGCTGCGCCCGAGCATGCTCTGGGCGCTGGCCCAGCAGCGTCCGTGGGTCCCGAGCCACGCCGACGCGCACGTCGCCGCCGCCGTGGCGGCCGCCGTCGCCTTCGAGGAGGACGTCACCGGCCACCGCCTCGAGGCGGGCGAGCCCGCCGGCGCCGGTGTCCTGCGCGTCGTCCTCGCCCTGCGCCCCGGCCTCGACGCCGACGAGGTCGGGGCCGTCGCCACGCGCATCGGCGAGCGCATCGCCACCGACGGCGAGACGCGTGCGAGGATCGATGCCCTGACGTTCGCGCTCGAGCCCGCGGGCTGAGCGACGCGTCGGCCCCCGGTCCCGGGAGCGTCGGCGGGTGCTCGCGCGTTCGGAGGGGTAGAGCAGCGACAGGCACCATCACGCAGCGTCAGCAGGGAGGGAGTGCCGTGCCCGGACGAGTGAAGACCCCGAGCGGACCTCTGGGGTTCATCGCCGACCCCGCTCTCGATGCCCAGCGCCGCCGCGACCTGCGGCAGATGCGTCTGGTCGCCACCGGCCTGCTCGTCTTCGCGGCGGTCGTCTACCTGTTGACGCGTGGTCACGGCGACGGCCTGCTCGGGTTCGTCAACGCCGGGGCCGAGGCCTCGATGGTCGGTGCCTGCGCCGACTGGTTCGCCGTCACGGCCCTCTTCCGGCACCCGCTCGGCCTGCCGATCCCGCACACGGCCCTCATCCCGCGCAAGAAGGAGATGATCGGGCGCAGCCTCGAGGAGTTCGTCAGCGAGAACTTCATGCGCGAGGACATCATCCGCGAGCGCGTGCTCGACGCGGAGCCGACGCGTCGCGCCGCCGAGTGGGTCCTCGGCCCGGGCCACGCCAAGCGGCTCGTCGACGAGGTCGCGACGGTGACCGTCCACGCCCTGCACCGGATCCCCGACGCCGACGTCCGCGCCGTCATCGAGCAGGCCGTCCTGCCCCGGCTCAAGCAGGAGCCGATCAGCTCGCTCGCCGGGGGCCTGCTCGACCAGGTGGTGCGCGACGAGGCCCACGTGGCCCTCGTCGACCTCGCCCTCGACGAGCTGCGGGTGTGGCTCGTCGACAACGAGGACCTCTTCGAGTCGCTCATCACCCAGCGGGCCCCCGCCTGGGTGCCCGACGCGATCAACGACCTCGTGGCCCGCAAGGTCCACACCGAGGCGCTCAAGTGGCTCGGTGACATCCGCAACGACCCACGGCACGACGTCCGCCAGGCGCTCGACAAGCTGCTCGTCGACCTTGCCGACGACCTCCAGCACGACCCCGTCACGCAGGCCAAGGCCGAGCGGCTCAAGGAGCGCCTCCTGTCCCACCCCCAGGTGCCCGACACCGCCATGTCGCTGTGGTCCTCGCTGCGCTCGGTCGTCGTCGCGGCGCTCGAGGACGAGGACGGGCCGGTGCGCACCCGGGCCGTCAAGGAGGTCACGGGTCTCGCCGAGCGCCTGCTGGCCGACAAGTCGGTCCGCGACCGCGTCGACGCCCGGATCTGCGACGCGACGGTCTACGCCGTCGAGCGGTACGGCACCGAGGTCACGCAGGTCATCAGCGCCACGATCGACCGCTGGGACGGCAAGGAGACGGCCGAGCGCGTCGAGCTGCAGGTGGGCCGTGACCTCCAGTTCATCCGGATCAACGGCACGCTCGTGGGCGGCCTCATCGGCGTGCTCATCCACGCCGTGTCGGTGCTCATCCCCTGACGGAGGCGGCGGCCGACGCGTCAGCCGCCACGGCGTCGAGCCGCTCGGAGACGGTGCGCAGCACCCGGTGAAGCTCGAGCATCTCGGCGCGGCTCAGGCCGCTGCGCTCGGCGATCGTCGTGGGCAGCCCGGTGAGGGCGTCGAGGCGCTCGCGGCCCGCTGCCGTGAGGCCGACGACGACGCGTCGCTCGTCCTCGGGGTCCCGCTCACGCACGACGACGCCGGCGGCCTGCATCCGCTTGAGCAGGGGGGACAGGGTGCCGGAGTCGAGGCGCATGAGGCGGCCGAGGTCGCCGACGGTGACCGGCCCGTGCTCGCCGAGCGCCATGAGGGCGATGTACTGCGGGTAGGAGAGGCCGTGCTCGGCGAGGAGCGCGCGGTAGACGGCGTCGAAGGCCCGCACCGTGGTGTGCATGGCGTAGCAGATCTGCTGCTCGAGACGGAGGTCGTCGGGGGGCGAAGTGGTGCGGGCCATGGATCCAGTCTACTATTCAATTGCGCACAATAGAATCGCTGACAACCGAACCTCACAGAAGGAACCCCATGACCACCACCGCCCAGCAGGCCCGCTACCTCGCCTCGGCCACCGCGTCCGGCCGCGAAGGCCGCGCCGTCACCTCCGACGGCCGCCTCGACGTCACGCTCGCGGCACCGCGCGAGCTCGGTGGCAGCGGGGAGGGCACCAACCCCGAGCAGCTGTTCGCCGCCGGCTACGCCGCGTGCTTCGCGAGCGCGCTCGGGCTCGTGGCCCGACAGCGCCGGGTCGAGGGCTTCGACGCCGCGGTCACGGCCGACGTCAGCCTGTCCGGCACGCCGGGACAGGGCTTCTCGCTCGGCGTCGTCCTCGAGGTCGAGCTGCCCGACGGCCTCGACACCGAGCTCGGCCGCGAGCTCGTCGAGCGCGCCCACGAGGTGTGCCCGTACAGCAACGCGACCCGGGGCAACATCCCCGTCGAGCTGCGCATCAGCTGAACCGCACCACCCCTCCAGCCCGAGATCCCTCCACGAGAACCACTGCACCACAAGGAGACCCGATGACCGACAGCACCACCCCCGCCGCCCCCGCAGTGCCCGCCGCCCCTTCGCCCTCCACCGGCACGCCCGCACCCCGCGAGGTGCGCCTGGTGTCGCGGCCCGTCGGCTGGCCGACGCCCGACAACTTCGAGGTGGTCGCCAGCGAGCTTCCCGAGCTCGGTGAGGGCCAGGTGCGCGTGCGCAACGTCGTCATGTCGGTCGACCCGTACATGCGCGGCCGGATGAGCGACGCCAAGTCCTACGCCGAGCCGTATGCGCTCGGCGAGGCGATGCACGGGGGAGCGGTCGGCGTCGTCGAGGCGTCGCGGGCCGAGGGCGTCGCCGTCGGCGACCACGTGCTCCACGGACTCGGCTGGCGCGAGGTCGCCGTCCTCGACGCCTCGGCCGTCCGCGTCGTCGACACGACGATCGCGCCCGCGTCGGCCTACCTCGGCGTCCTCGGCATGACCGGCCTCACCGCGTACGCCGGGCTGACGCGCGTCGCGAAGCTGCAGCCGGGCGACACCGTGTTCGTCTCCGGGGCGGCCGGGGCCGTCGGCAGCGTCGCCGGCCAGGTGGCCAAGGCGCTCGGGGCCTCCCGCGTCGTCGGCAGCGCCGGCGGCGCCGAGAAGGTGCGCCACGTCGTCGAGGACCTCGGGTTCGACGCGGCGTTCGACTACCGCAGCGGCAAGGTGTCGACGCTGCTGCGCGAGGCGGCGCCGGGCGGCGTCGACGTGTACTTCGACAACGTCGGCGGCGAGCACCTGGAGGCCGCCATCGGCTCGCTCAACCTCGGCGGCCGCATCGCGATCTGCGGCGCCATCTCGGTGTACAACGCCACCGAGCCCCAGCCGGGCCCGCGCAACCTCGCACGGCTCATCCAGACCCGCGGCACCATCACCGGCTTCCTCGTGGGCGACCACTGGGATCTCGCCGGCGAGTACGCGCAGCGCGCGGCGGGCTGGCTGGCCGATGGCACCCTGACGACCCGGGAGACCTTCGCGGACGGCATCGACCACGCCGTCGACGCCTTCCTCGGCGTCCTGCGCGGCGAGAACACCGGCAAGATGCTCGTCCGCCTCTGACGAGCCGAGCAGGTGCCGAGGGCCCGGCGCGTCGTACCGACGCGTCGGGCCTCGCGCGTCCGGTCAGCCGATGAGCTCCTGGAGCAGCTCGACGGCCCGGCCCGCGGCGGCGTTGCCCGCGGGGTCGCGCACGACGGCGGCGATGCGCCGTACCGGTCGGGGGGCGGCCAGGGGGCGCACGGCGACATCGCTCGGGACGATGTGCGCGGCGAGCTGCGGCACGACGGTGATGCCGACGCCCGCCTTGACGAACGCGATCGCCGTGTAGTGGTCCTGGGCCTGGACCGCGAAGCGCGGCCGGAAGCCGGCGGCCTCGCACGCGCTGGCCAGGATCCGCGAGCAGGCGGTGTTCGGCAGGTCGTTGCGGATCCACGCGTCGCTCGCGAGCTGGGCGAGGCCGACCTCCTCCTCGCCGGCGAGCGGGTGGTCGGCGGGCAGGACGGCGACGTACGGGTCGACGGTGAGCGGCACTCGCCGCGAGCCCTGCGGGTCGGTGGCGCCGGTGACGTCGACGACGATGTCGAGGTCCGGCGTCGGGCCGGCGTGGTCAGGAGCCTCCGTGAGGACGAGCTCGAGGGTGAGGTCGGGAAGCTCGGTCGTGAGGCGGCGCGCGAGGCTCGGCATCCACTCGGCGCCGGCCGAGGCGAAGTAGCCGATGGTCAGGCGGTCCGAGCGACCCTCACGCAGGTCTGCGACGACCCCGTCGAGACGGGTCAGCTGGCCCATCAGCTCGTTCGTGTTCGCGACGAGGGCGTGGGCGGCGGCCGTGGGGATCAGGCCGCGCCCCTCACGGGCGAAGAGGCTCAGCCCGGTCTCCTTCTGGAGCGCCGAGATCTGCTGGCTGATGGCCGAGGGTGTGAAACCCAGGTTGTCGGCGGCGGCCTGGATCGAGCCGCTGGCCATGACCGACCGGAAGACGCGGATGCGGTGGGTGTCGAGCATGGTTCAACAATACAGCGAGGCTTAATGGTTGTGAAGCAAACATCGCTTGTGCTGAATAGTTAAGAGTTGGATCATGGAGGCATGCCGACACGCCTTCTCTCCCGCGCCTCCATCTCCGCCCTGCGCTCGCTGGCCTCCACCCAGCGCCGCGGCCACCTCGCCGGACTGCTCCGGCCGGCCGCCGACCGCGACCTCGACCGCATCTCGGCCGACCTGCTCTACCTCGCCCAGGCGGACCCCGCCGCCCACCGCCCCGCGGCACCGTCCCGCGACCGTCACACCACCCCGGTCGACCTCGACGCACGGCGCGCCCAGGCGTCCGGCCGCGGCGTTCTCGAGCACCACGAGCACGCGCAGGCCAGCTGACGACGCACGCGCGTCGTCACGCGGCACCACGAGCGGCCGACCGGGCACTGCCCGGCCGGCCGCTCGTGCGTCCGGCGTCGGCCGACCGGTTCAGGCCCCGACGTAGTCGGCGAGGTGCTGACCCGTGAGCGTCGAGCGTGCCGCCACGAGCTGGGCGGGCGTGCCCTCGAAGACGACGGTGCCACCGTCGTGCCCGGCGCCCGGACCGAGGTCGATGATCCAGTCGGCGTGCGCCATGACGGCCTGGTGGTGCTCGATGACCACGACCGACTTGCCGGCGTCGACGAGCCGGTCGAGCAGGCGCAGCAGGTTGTCGACGTCGGCGAGGTGCAGGCCGGTCGTCGGCTCGTCGAGGACGTACACCCCGCCCTTCTCGCCCATCCGCATCGCGAGCTTGAGCCGTTGGCGCTCCCCGCCGGAGAGGGTGTTGAGCGGCTGGCCGAGCTTGAGGTAGCCGAGGCCGACGTCCTCCATCCGCTGCAGGATCGACGCGGCCGCCGGGGTCCTCGCCTCGCCCGCCGCGAAGAACGCGTGCGCCTCGGCAACCGGCAGGTCGAGCACCTCGGCGATGTTGAGGCCGCCGAAGGTCAGCTCGAGCACCGACGCCTGGAACCGCTTGCCGCCGCACTCCTCGCACAGCGTCGCGACGGTCTCCATGAAGCTCAGCTCGGTGTAGATCATCCCGTTGCCGTTGCAGCTCTCGCAGGCGCCTTCGGAGTTCGCGCTGAAGAGGGCCGGCTTGACGCCGTTGGCCTTGGCGAACGCCTTGCGGATCGGCTCGAGCAGCCCGGTGTAGGTGGCCGGGTTGCTGCGGCGTGAGCCCTTGATCGCGCGCTGGTCGATGACGACGACGTCCTCGCGGCCGGCCATCGACCCGTGGATGAGCGAGCTCTTGCCCGACCCGGCCACGCCCGTGACGACGCAGAGCACGCCGAGCGGCACGTCGACGTCGACGTCCTTGAGGTTGTGCGTCGAGGCGCCGCGGATCTCGATGGCCCCCGTGGCGTCCCGCACGTCGTCCTTGAGCCGGGCCCGGTAGTGCAGGTGCCGCCCGGTGAGGGTGTCTGACGCCTCGAGCCCCGCGACGTCACCCTCGAAGCAGATGGTGCCGCCGCCGGTGCCGGCACCGGGGCCGAGGTCGACGACGTGGTCGGCGATGACGATGGTCTCGGGCTTGTGCTCGACGACGAGCACCGTGTTGCCCTTGTCGCGCAGCTCGAGCAGGAGGTTGTTCATCCGCTGGATGTCGTGCGGGTGCAGGCCGATCGTCGGCTCGTCGAACACGTACGTGACGTCGGTCAGAGCCGAGCCGAGGTGGCGGATCATCTTGGTGCGCTGGGCTTCTCCGCCGGAGAGCGTCCCCGCGGGCCGGTCGAGCGACAGGTAGCCGAGCCCGATCTCGACGAACGAGTCGAACAGGTGGAGCAGGTTGCCGATGAGCGGCGCGACGGAGCTGTCCGTGACCCCACGCACCCACTCGGCGGCGTCGGTGATCTGCATCGAGCACACGTCGGCGATTCCCTGGCCGTTGATCTTCGACGAGCGTGCGGCCTCGTTGAGGCGGGTGCCCTCGCACGCCGAGCACGGGGCGAACACCGCAGCGCGCTCGACGAACGCCCTGATGTGGGGCTGCAGCGAGTCGACGTCCTTGCTGAACATCGACTTGCGGATCTTGGGGATGAGCCCCTCGAAGGTCACGTTGATCTTCTCGACCTTGACCTTGCGCGGCTCGGCGTAGAGGAAGTCCTGGCGCTGCTCCGGCGTGAGGTCCTTGATCGGCACGTCCGGCGGCACCGCCACCTTGTACGCCGCGACCATCCAGCCGTCGGCGGTGTAGCCCGGCACGAGGATCGCGCCCTCGACCAGTGACCTGCTCTCGTCGACGATGGCCGTGAGGTCGAGGTCGGAGACGCTGCCCCGACCCTCGCACTGCGGGCACATGCCGCCGAGGTAGACGACGTTGCGCGCCACCCGCTTCTCGCCGGTGTCGGAGGTCATGATGCCGCTCGCCTTGCGCGTCGGGACGTTGAAGGCGAAGGCCGTGGGCGGTCCGACGAACGGCTCGCCGATGCGGCTGAAGAGGACCCGGAGCATCGCGTTGGCGTCGGTGGCGGTACCCACCGTCGAGCGGACGTTGGCGCCCATGCGCTCCTGGTCGACGAGGATCGCGGTCGTGATGCCCTCGATGACGTCGACCTCGGGCCGGGCGAGGCTCGGCATGAAGCCCTGCACGAAGGTGCTGTACGTCTCGTTGATCATCCGCTGCGACTCGGCGGCGATGGTGCTGAAGACGAGCGAGCTCTTGCCCGAGCCGGACACCCCGGTGAACACCGTGAGGCGTCGCTTCGGGATCTCGACGCTGACGTCCTTGAGGTTGTTCTCGCGCGCGCCCTCGACGCGGATGAGGTCGTGCCGGTCGGCGGCGTGCCCGCCCGACGCCGACGCCCCGGCTGTGCGCGCGTCGGTCGTCATCGTGCCGTTGCCCATCGTGTCTCCCCGTGCTCGTCGCAGCTCGTCGATGCCCGCCCGCGGTCGTCGGCGCGGCCGATCCCGAGCGTAGGTGGCCCGGGGCGGTCCCACGGTAGACACGAGCAGGACTGGGGCGCTTCTCGATTCCTGACCGGTGGGCGCGCGGCGATCAGCCCCGGAGCAGCTCCTTGGCCTTGTCCGCGGGCAGCAGGTCGTGCCGCACCGGCTCACGCGTGAACGAACCGGTGCCGTGCGACACCGAGCGCAGGTCGATGGCGTAGCGGGACAGCTCGGACGCCGGCACCTCGGCGTGCACGACGGTCCACGCGCCGTCGTCGCCGACGGCGTCGGCCGGCTCGGTGCCCAGCACCTGCCCGCGCCGGCCCCGCAGGTCGGACATGACGGCGCCGAGGTACTCGTCGGCGATGGTGATGTCGACACGGTCGATCGGCTCGAGCAGCGCCATCGTCGACTCGTTCGCCGCCTCCTTGAGCGCCAGGGCGGCCGCGGTCTGGAAGGCGACGTCGGAGGAGTCGACCGAGTGCGCCTTGCCGTCGACGAGCGTCACCCTGACGTCGACGACCGGGTGCCCGGTGAGCAGACCCTTCTCGAGCTGGTGGCGGGCACCCTTCTCGACGGACGGGATGAACTGGCGCGGCACCGCGCCGCCGACGACCTTGTCGACGAACTCGAAGCCCGAACCACGGGGGAGCGGCTCGATGCGGATCGAGCACACCGCGTACTGCCCGTGACCGCCGGACTGCTTGACGTGGCGTCCCTGCACCGAACAGGTGCGCACGAACGTCTCGCGCAGGGCAGTGCGGTAGGGCTCGGCCTCGACGGTGACGCCGTAGCGCTCGGCCAGCTGGCCGATGAGGTGGTCGACGTGGGCCTGGCCCATCGTCCAGAGGACGACCTGGTCGGTCTCGACGGAGTGGTCGAGGCGCACCGTGACGTCCTCGGCGACGATCCGCTGCAGCGCGCCGGCGAGCTTGTCCTCGTCGGACTTCGTCGCGGCGCGGATCGCGACGGGCAGCTGCGGCTCGGGCAGCAGCCACGGGGCCACGACCGCGGGACGGTCGGGGGAGGAGAGCGTGTCGGAGGTCTCGGCCCGGGTCAGCTTGGAGACGAGCACGAGCTCGCCCGCGATGGCGTTGCCACGGGGGCGGTGCGCGTCGCCGAAGGGGGACGCGAGCGGCCCGACGCGCTCGTCGTCGTCGTGCGCCGGATGGCCGGCCACCTCGTGCCCGACGAAGTCACCCAGGTGCCCCGACACGTGGACGGTGTCGTCGACGCGGAGGGTCCCGGAGAAGATCCGCACGAGGGAGAGCCGCCCGACGTACGGGTCGGTCGTCGTGCGCACCACCTCGGCCACGAGCGGCGCGTCGGGGTCGCACGCGACACCGGAGACCTGGCCGCCGGCCGGGGAGGTCACCATCGGCAGCGGGTGCACGGTCGGGTCGGGGAACGCGCGCTCGATGATCCCGAGCAGCTCCTCGACGCCGGCGCCCGTCAGCGGGGAGACCGGCAGGATCGGGAAGAAGGAGCCCAGCTCGATGGCGGTGCGCAGGTCGGCCAGCAGCGACGTGGTGTCGAGGGTCTCGCCCTCGAGGTAGCGGTCGAGCAGCGTCGCGTCCTCGGACTCCTCGATGACCGACTCGATGAGGGCGCTGCGGGCGTCCTCGTGCTCGGCCGAGGTCTCGCCGGTCAGCAGGCCGACGACGCCGGTCACCGAGCCGCCCTCGAGGACCGGCCAGTGGGTGGCCCGGGCGTCGCCGAAGGTGCGGCGGCACATCTCGACGGTCGCGCCGAAGTCGGCCCGCGGCTGGTCGAGGTGGGTGACGACGACGGCCCGCGGCATGCCGACCGCCGCGCACTCGCGCCAGAGCAGCGAGACCGGCCGGTCGATGTCGTCGGCGCCGGACACGACGAACACCGCTGCGTCGGCCGCTCGCAGCCCGGCGCGCAGCTCGCCGACGAAGTCGGGGTAGCCGGGGGTGTCGAGCAGGTTGAGCGTGATGCCGCCGCTGTCGAAGGAGGCCGTGGTCAGGGTCGTCGTGCGCACGTGGTCGGTGCTGCCGGGGCCGCCGGTGCGCTGGCCGGGCACGCGAGCCGCGAGCAGGGCCTCGAAGAGGGCCGTCTTGCCGGCGCCGCCGGGGCCGACGAGGACGACGTTGCGGATGTCCTGCGGCGAGGCGGGGCTGGGGGCCGCAGGATGGTCTGATCTGCCGGGCGTCTTTGCCATGACCCCACCTTTCTCCTCCAGCCCGGCGCCCACAAGGGAATGCGTGACGCGCGGCCCGGCACCCGTGGAACGCGGGTGTGAAACACGGGTGCGACGTGTCGGGGGCGGGTGGTTGGCTTGCTCCATGGACCTCCGGAAGTACGGGCCGGTGCTCGCGAACCGCGACACCCGACGCGCGCTGCTGCTCGGCTTCCTCATCCGCGTGCCGATGTGGGCCGGTGGCGTCATCCTGACGCTGCACGTCGTCACGAGCCTCGGTCGCAGCTACGGCGCAGCCGGGCTCGTCTCGGCCGCCTCGACGATCGCGGTCGCGATCTCCGGCCCGTGGCGCGGCCGGCTCCTCGACCGCATCGGCCTGCGCCGCACGGTCGGTCCCTCGCTGCTGGTCCAGGTCGTCTGCTGGTCGATCGCGCCCTGGGTCGGCTACGCACCCCTCATCGGGCTCGCGGCGCTGGCCGGGCTCTTCGTCGTGCCGACGTTCTCGATCCTGCGCCAGGTCATCATCCGGTCGGTGCCGAGCGAGCAGCGGCGCACGGCCCTGTCGCTCGACTCCTCGGCCACCGAGCTGTCGTTCATGGCCGGCCCGGCCATCGGCGTCTGGCTCGCGACGTCGTGGCAGACCGGCTGGGCGCTGTTCGTCTGCGAGATGGCGGCCGTGGCCGCCGGGTGCGTCCTGTGGCTCGTCAACCCGCCCCTGACGACCTCTCCGACCACCGGGGCCTCCGACGTCGCCGACGTCGCCGACGCCGCCGACGTCGCCGACGTCGCCGACGTCACGGCCGCCGATGCGGACGCGCCGACGCCGCGGCGGGCGATCCATGGCTTCGTGACGCTCCCGGTCGCCGCCGTGCTCCTCGCGGCCGCCTGCTCGACGCTCGTGCTGTCCGGCACCGACGTGTCGGTCGTCGCGGCGCTGCGCAGCTTCGGCTCCACCGGCTCGATCGGCTGGGTGCTCGCGCTCTGGGGCCTCGGCTCGCTCGTCGGCGGCCTCGTCTACGGCGCCTGGCACCGCTCGATCTCGGTGTTCTGGCTCCTCACCGGGCTCGCGGCCACCACCGCGCCGGTCGCCCTCGCCGCCGGCGTCCCGAGCTTCGCCGTCCTCGTCACCGTGTGCGGCCTGCTCTGCGCGCCCACCGTCACGGCCACCGTCGAGCAGCTGAGCCGGCTGGTGCCCGAGAGGCACCGCGGCGAGATGATGGGCTGGCACGGCTCGGCGATGACGGCCGGGTCGGCACTCGGGGCCCCGATCGCCGGGTTCGCCATCGACCGCGGTGGGTGGCAG
>JAEXXY010000183.1 GCA_023451855.1 Actinomycetes bacterium | reverse complement strand
GGCCGGGGGCGGGCTCGCGGGACGGCGCCCCGGAGGCCGCGGCGGCACCGGCGGCGCTGCCGGCTCGCTTGGCCGTGGCGGGACGGACGCGGAACACCCCGGTCTCGAGGCCCTCGCCCTCGACGAGGTCGACCTCGAGCGGGCCGCCGGGCTGGTAGCCCTGGGAGTCGGCGTGCTCCTGGGCCGCGGCGATGAGGTCGTCGGTGAGGTCGTCCTCGTAGTCACCGAGGCGCTCGTAGTCGGTCGGGCTGAGCTCGATCGTGTAGAGGTTGGGCACCATGGCGCGGCCGTGGCCGACGATCGCGGCGCGGTCGTCCATGGCGCGCCGGATGGCCGAGGCGATCTCGACGGGCTGGACCTCCGACTTGAACGCCTTCGCGAAGGCGCCGTGGACAGCCTTGGCCAGACCGTGCTCGACACGGTTGATGAGTCCCACGCCATCTCCTCCTTCGTCATGAGCGCTTGCCGCTGGGCGCTTCATCGTAACCGGGTCACCCGTGCAAGGCCCCAACCGACGGGCGGTGGGTAAGAGTCCGTAAAGACCGTTTTGCCCCACGCCACGCGTGGTCAGCAGGTTTGATGTGTCGCGGAAGCATGGGACCATCGCGGAGGGTCCGTCAGCGGGCCCCGCACGTGGCAGGCCAGCAAGGAGCGCTCGATGAGCAACGACGAGACCGGCAAGACCGAGGGCCAGGGCATCCCCGGCTTCTCCTCGAACAACCGGGTCCCAGGGGGGTTCGCGCTGCCCATTCCCGTCGCGACAGGTGTGCCCGAGGACCAGCCGTCGAGCGACCCGTGGTCCTCCACGTGGGACGACGACTCCTGGCAGTCGGAGGAGGCCGCCTCCGAGCAGAGCTCCCCGGAGGCGTCGGGCGGCAACACGTGGACCGACCCCTACGCCGCGAGCGAGGGCACGTCGACGGCGGCCGACGACGCGTCGGGCGCGGCCGGCTCGACCGGCGACTACAGCGCCTACGAGGGTGAGTACGACTCCTCCTACTCCGGTGGCTACGCGCCGAACGGGTCGACCCAGAACGGCTGGTCCACGTGGGAGTCCGGCAGCGGCAGCACCGAGGCCGACGAGTCGACCCGCCACTGGCAGTCCCTGCAGCACGACGCCGAGGTCGCCGACGCCTCGCAGGAGGAGTACTCCGGCTGGGTCCCCGCGGGATCGCCCTCTGACAGCTCGAGCACCTCGACCGACGCGCCGACCAGCCGCTTCTCCACCGACCACTCGAGCGCGCGCGACGCGTTCGCGGCCACCCCAGCCGTCGACCCCGACGTCGCCGCGGCGGCCGAGGAGCTCGGCCACAGCTACGACCTGACGCCGGTCGACCGCGCCGGCAACTCCGACCGCCCGAGTGCCGAGGACCTCATCACGGCGCGGTCCAAGGGTGAGCGCCAGAAGGTCAAGGCCAACTCGGGGCTGCGCAAGGCCTTCGGCCTCGGCCCGAGCGCCAAGGAGTTGCTCGAGCGCGACCGCATCGACCGCATCGCTCGGCCCCTCAACGGCCGCAAGACGATCATGGTCATCAACACCAAGGGCGGTGGCGGCAAGACCCTCGTCACCCTCATGCTGGCCAGCTACCTCGGCCGGTACCGCTCCGGCTCCGTCCTCGCGTGGGACAACAACGAGACCGAGGGCACGCTCGGCATGCGTGCGCCGTCGCAGAGCCACCACCGCACCGTGGTTGACCTCCTCGGCGCGCTGCCGACCATCGCCGGCGACCCGAACGCCGGCACGTCCGAGCTCGAGCACTGGGTCCGCGAGCAGCGGGGCCTCTCGTTCGACGTGCTGGCCTCGGCCGACGACGACGAGGCGATGCGCATCATCGGCGAGCAGGAGTTCGAGGACCTCCACACGCAGCTGTCCCGCTTCTACCGGATGATCATCGTCGACACCGGCAACAACCGCCTCGCGCCGAACTGGCTCGCGGCGGCCGCCCGCGCCGACATGCTCGTCTTCGCCACCTCGCTCAAGGACGACACCTCCGTCGTCGCCGCCAAGAACCTCGACGCGCTCGTCGCGATGGGCCGCGGGGACCTCGTGCGCAACGCCGTCTGCGTCATCTCGCACACGTCGGCCAAGGGCAACGACATCGGCGCCGGCGTCCACACCCGCGAGCACTTCGAGCAGTGGGTGCGGGGCGTCGTCGACATCCCCTACGACCCCATGCTGGCCCCGGGCCTGCACCTGGACCCGCTCAAGATCAGCAAGAAGACGCACGACGCCTGCATGGAGATGGCCGCGGTCGTCGTCGACGGTCTCTGACGCCTCGGTGCCCGTCGCGGGTATGCCGCGGGCATGGCACGCATCGCCCTGACCGGCGCCGCCGGGCGCATCGGCACGTCGCTGCGACCGCGCCTGCGCGCCGCGGGGCACGACCTCGTCCTGCTCGACTCGGTTCCGGTGCCCGACCCGGTGCCGGGTGAGCGGGTGGTCGAGGCGGACCTGCGTGACGCCGACGTCCACGCCGACGCGTTCGCCGGCGCCGAGCTCGTCGTGCACCTCGGCGGGCTGTCCGACGAGCGACCGTGGTCCGACCTGCTCGCCGTCAACGTCGACGGCACGCGCGCCGTGCTCGACGCCGTGGTGCGGTCCGGCGTCGGACGCGTCCTGCTGGCGAGCTCGGTCCACGCCGCCGGCTACGTGCCCGTCGACGACCCGGCCACCGCCGCGGGGATGCCGCTGCCCGCGCCGGACACGTACTACGGCGTCAGCAAGGCCGCGCTCGAGGCGCTCGGTGGGCTGTACGCGGGACGGTTCGGTCTCACGGTGGTCAGCGCCCGGATCATGACGTTCGCGGACGAGCCCGACGGTCCGCGAACGCTGCAGTCGTGGCTGTCCGGCGGCGACATGGCCCGGCTGGTCGAGGCGGTCCGCACGACGGACGCCGGCGGCCACCACGTCGTGTGGGGCGTCTCGGCGAACACGCGGCTTCGGGTCGACCTCGCGCCGGGGCGGGCCATCGGCTTCGAGCCGCTCGACGACGCGGAGCTCTGGGCCGAGCAGGTGCAGCGACGCGACGCGTCGGCGGCGCCGGAGGTGCTCGGTGGAGGGTTCGCCGACCCTGCCTACCGCCTCGGCGAACCGCACGGCGGAGCCCCGGCGCGGACGTGACCCACGCCTGGCCGACCCCGGTTTGGCGATCCGGTGGGCTATGCACCACACTGTCCTCTTGTCACGCGCGAGTGGCGGAACGGCAGACGCGCTGGCTTCAGGTGCCAGTGTCCGAAAGGGCGTGGGGGTTCAAATCCCCCCTCGCGCACGCGTGGAGAAGAGGGCCCCGACCTAGGTGTCGGGGCCCTCTTCGCGTGTACTGGGGCCCTCTGCTCCACGCGGATGGAACAGGTGGATTTGGGAGGCGCCGGAGCGAAGCGGAGGCGACGCAGTCCCCCCTCGCGCACGCGAGTCATCTCTTGGGACATAGGAAACCCTCGAACCTACGGGTACGGGGTTTCCTGCTGTTACGGCATCCCCAGATGCGCGAGGAACGAGCTCGGGCCCGGGTGTCGAGAAGTCCGACTTCGAGGGACGTGGACGCTGGCGCCGGCGCTGCTGGGAGGTCGAGGGCACGGGCTCGACGCCCTACGTTGAAATGCGCGGCACAGATCGGCATCAGCCCCCGGCGCCCACGAAGGCATCGGCTCCTGTGAGGTGGACGGCGGTCGTAATGCTCTCTTCCTGCCCCACTTCCGCGCGTGAACTGCCGCGGGGGGCCTCGGCGACGGCGTGCAGCATCCAGGCGGCGATCTCCTCTCCGCCGAGAATCCCCTCGGCGTTGGTCACGGTCACGTTCGGCCGGCTCCAGCCGACTGCGTGCAACTCTCCGTGCCGGGGGCGGATAGCGGCGTCGGCGAATGTGAGCAGGCTCAAGTCGAGAAGAGAGTCGCCCGCGGCGAGGACCGTCCCTGCCCCGGTGCGCTCGGCGACTGCGGCGACCGCGTCCGCCTTGGTCAGGCCGTTCGGGACGAGGTAGATCTTGCGTCCTTGGCTGGTCACTTCCCACCCGAGGTCGGCGCACGGTTGCGCCAGCTGCGCGAACCAGTCGTCCGGTCGCTGCGCGGTGTGCAGGACGATGTAGCAGAACAGACGCTCAGCGGACCGGTAGCTCTTGACGAAGCCTGCGCGCTGTCCGAGCTGCGCCACCGTGGTGACGTGCTCGAGCACCTCTTCTAGGGGGGCGCTGCTGGTGGCCAGAGTGGCGGCGATTTCGGCGGTGTAGTCCTCGTCCTCACGGCCTCGGTGAAGGAGTCGGCCGCCGTTGGCGCAGACCGCGTACTCCGGCTGCGGTCCCGGCAGGTGGACCCGCTGGTACTGGGCCATGGTGCGCGTGGTGACGGGCATGAGGGCGCCCAGCTCGTTGAGGCGGTGGACAGCATTGGCAGCCGCTAGCGTCATGAAGGCCACCGGCTTCCGGTCGTGCACCTCGACGCAGAGCATGCTCGGCGCTTGGTCGTCGGGCACGCGAAGCAGCATTGACCTGGCCGAGTAGATGAGGGTGGCGTCCAGGTCGCTGGCGACCAGGACGGGGAGCGCGGTCACTGGTCGGTTCCCTTCGGTTCGATGAGGCCGATGCATGAGTACGCGAGCCCGTCCACCGGCACGACGGGTACGCCGCGCTGTTCGGCCAGCAGCAGGACGTGCTGCAGCTCGTCCAGGCGGTCCGGGCGCACGAGGACCTTCCAGGGAACGCGGCGCAGCAGCACCCGGGTGGTCTCCCCTACACCGGGCTTCACCAGGTTGATGTTCTCGATGCCGTGGTCGGCCGCCACCTGCTCGACGGCGGCCCATCCGCTCCAGTCAGGACGGACGCCGTCGTGCTGGCGCCCGCGGTGCTGACGCCCGTCGCCGCGCCTGTCCCGCTGGCGGCTCACCTCATCGACCAAGTCCGTGTCGAAGTGCACTGACACCGCGTCGAGGAAAGCAGCGGACTGGTCCACCGCGGCCAAGTCCCGGTATTGCTTGGCCCCGTGGAAGTCGTGCTCGCCGATCAGGGCGTCGTTGAGCACGGTGCGAGAGACGAGCCCGGACACGGTGGAGTTCAGGCAGGCCGACGGGATGAGGAAGTCGTCGCGGGTGCCGAAGAAGCGAACGCACCGGCCGGTGTCAGCCAGGACTGCGATGTCGGAGGGGAAGCTCGTGCCCAAAAGGGCGTTGGCGTCCTCGACGGCACTGAGCAGCTCGCGGGTGATGGCGCCCTTGCCGGTCCAGCCGTCGACGAACATGGCCGTTGTGGGGTCGTGCCGGCTGGCGATGTACGCGAGCGCGTTCACATCGATGCCTCGCCCGCGGACGATGGAGATGGCATAGTGCGGCAGCCGCCGGCCGTGGACAGCTGCGGCCCACCGGCGCATGAGGATCCCGACTGGGGTTCCGGCGCGGGCCAGGGACACCAGGACGGGGTCGGCGCCGCGCGCCGCGAGGACCTGTTCGGTGACGAACCCGACGGCGTGGGCGACCCGGCGCGCGGACCGGTTCAGGGCGGCCTCGTAGAGTCGCTGGTACTGCGCTGACGGCTGGTACTCGACCGGCAGGGACTCCGCGTAATGGGCGCGGCCGGCTTGGATGTCGGCCTCGCGCGAAGCGATGTCCGCTTCCAGGGCCACGTCCGAGAGGTCCTTGAGCAGCCACGTCACCTCCTCGGCCCGGTAGGAGCCGAACTGCGGTCCCTGCTGCGGTGCGCACGTCAGGGCGCGGGCTCGGCCCGCCAGCTGTGGGCTTTTCTGGTCGAGCAGGGCTCCCCTGGTGACGGGGGCGGGTGCGGGCGGGCACGTCTCGAGCGTCATCGGAGTCCTTGTCGTGGCATTCGTCGATGTCGTCATCGGACTGCGCCGTCCTGGCCGACGGGTGCGTAGCTGGGAGGCGTTCGGTCGACTCGGCCGGCTTGCTGTGGTTGGCCTGGGTGGGGGTGGCCTGCGACGCCGGCGGGCCTGTAGCTGGGCAGGGTCACCACGAGCACCTCCGGTGCCGCGCGGGTGAGGTGGTCGACGAGGCCGCCCGGGGCGTGCAGCTGCGGGGTGTCCGCGTGGTCGTCGACGACCAAGACGATGGCGTCTGCGTCGACGGGCACGTTGTACGCGAACCGTGGTCCGGGCCCGTCGCTCGGCTGGTCATGGGCCGGGAAGGTGCACGAGCTGCGGATCGCATAGGCGGCCATCGGCACCGGGAGAACCGGCGAGCGAGTGGTGCTGGAGTAGGTGACGACGTGCGTCTGCGCCACATGGCAGGCGATGCGTAGTGGCGCGTACATGAGCTCCTCGAACGCGAGGACGTGCAGTCGTTGCCGTGAGCCGCCGAGATGGTCGCAGATGGCGTCTCTCACGGCAGCTGCAGCGTGTTCCACCGCCGCCCCGTCCTGCGGGGTGAAACCGTGCCGTGCGCCGTCCTTGGCGGTGGCCGGCCACAGCGGCGGCATGCGGTGCACGCGCCCTAGTCGCTCAGCTTCAGGCGCTGCCTCCCGCATGTGGCCTGCTCTGGGTACCGTGAGCTCGTCGACCAAGGCTTTCCCGCGGGCCAGGACGTCTTCGGGCAGGTGTACGCGCCCGGCGGCGAGGGCCACGACCTCGATGCGCGTCTTCAGGTGAGCGGCGACCGCGCGCATCCGCTGGTGGTCCTGTTCCGAGCGCAGGTCGACCAGGGAGGCGATCACGTAGCGCTGTCTGGGCCGGGGGGCGTGCAGGGCGCGGATGGTGTTGAGCGCCGTCGTTCCGGTGGAGAGCTCGTCGTCGACGAGCACCACGGTGTCGGCGTCGGTGAGGAGGCTCTCGCTCTCCGGCAGCAGCAGGTGGCTGCTCGCGTGCGAGTGCTCCTCCTCGAAGCCGGTCAGCGGGGACAGGCCGGGAACGTGCCGGCGCGTCGAGTGCAGATAGGGCGCGCCGAGGGTATCCGCGACGGCGTGGCCCAGCGCGGTGGCGGTCTCGGCGAACCCGAGGACGGCTACGGGCCCCCCTGCGGCACCTCCGCCCGATGGCGGCGAGGAGTACCTTGCCCCGGCCGCCGGCCGGCTCGACGACTGCTGGTCGGTCCTTGTGAGCAGAGCCGCGGCTGCGGTCGCGTCGCCGTCGAGGGCCATCCCAAGAAGGCGCCCGGCGGTTCGCTCGGACCGTGGGCGCCCGTCCAGCAGGTCGTGGGTGAGCTCGCCGAGGAGGCGACCGGAGCCGTAGACGATTCGCGGGTCGGTTGGCACGTGCTTGCCCAGGACGGTGGAGACCAGAAGGTGCGCCCGGCGCGGGTTGCGGCGCACCGCCATCCCGACGAGCTGTTCGATGCGCAGCCCGACGAGGGAGCCGACGCTCTCCAGGGAGACGCCGAGCCGATCGCTCACCCAGGCGCCGTCCCAGCAGCGAGCAGCTTCCGCTTCCCCACCGGCCAGCGTCGACTCGCCGGCGAGGGGACCACCACGTGCTGCGCTGGGTGCCCCGCCGGTTGTCGTGGTCTGGGTCGGGGCCGCGCTCACGCCACACCCTCGCGGGAGTCACTGGACTCGAGGTGGTCTCGCACGCGGTCAGAAGCGCTGACGGAGGCCTCCAGCAGGTCGACGAAGGTGACTCCCTCGGCCGCGACGCCGAACGCGGCCGCGCGGGCGGTGACCCGGCGGGCCCACGCCTCGTGGGGTTTCATCTCGTTCATCTTGTTCGCGTACCGGCTGGCGCGGACACCGCCGGCGAGCTCGTGCCCGAGGATGTCGCTGGCGTCGCAGAAGTCCTCGTGTCCGACGACGGACAGGGCGTTCACGGCGGCGACGTGCGTCGGGTGGATGACCGTCTTTCCGGTCAGGCCGTTCGCCTGGTCGAGGATCACCTCGCGGATGAGCCCGTCGAGGCCGTCGGCGATGAGCTGCTGACGGAACGCGCGCGCGTGATGTTCGACGAACGGGCTTTCGCGCAGCTGTGGCTTGAACATCCGCTCGGACTTGGAGAAGTACTCCCAGACCGGGCCGGTGATGGTGAACCCGGTCCCGTCGACGCGGCCGAAGACGTTGACGATGTCGGCGATGACCTCCGCGACGAGGTGCAGGTCGTAGATCGGCATGTCGCGGGGCCGGCGCAGCCCGTAGGCGGAGCACAGGTCGGTAGCGCCGAGGCGAAGCGCGAGGACGTGCTCTCGGTGCTTGTTGAGCACTCGGGCGGCGGCAACGAGGGCGTCCTTGCGCGACTCTCGGTAGATCATGTCCGGCGATTCGAGGACCGGCATCGCCAGCAGCCGCACACCTGAGGCGGCGGATGCCTCCGCGACAGCAGTGATGTACTCCTCGCCGTTGGCGGCGCTGAACTTCGGGACGACGAACCCGGTCAGGACGGTCGCTGCCGTTCCGAGTCGGGTGAGGAGACGCCCGATCTGCGCCGGCTCGCGGACGCGGATGAAGAGCATGGGTGCGTCGTTGCCCGTGGCGTGGTAGCGGCGCAGCTGCTCGGCGGCGTTGCGCTCGCCGGCCTCGACGTGCTCGTCGGCGAGAGCGTCCTCGAGGTCGACCACCAAGGAGGTGACGCCGCGCGCTGTGTGCCAGGCGATGTCGGAGGCGAGCGTGGGGCGCGTCGCCGGCGAGTACAGGGTGGCGCCGAGGGCCACGGCGAGCAGCTGCGGGTCGCCGTAGCGGTCCACGCTCACCGGTAGACGGTGGAAGAGACGCGTGACCTCCGTCTCGGGCAGGTGGGAGAAGTGGCGCATGCTCGCTCCTCTCAGGCTCTCGGGCCGGAAGAGGGCGTGAGTGTGCGCGTGGTTCGGCGGACGATGGCTCGCCGCGCGGACGCGGCGTGCTCAGGTGCTCGCATCGTTTCCCCTGTTCCCCTGATCATGGCGCCGACCTTAATGCGCCCCGCTAGGGCATGGACTCCTGCCGAGCCCGCTGGCCGGAAGGCTGCTCCCTGCCGATCTACCGCGAGACAACAGCTCGCCGATCGAAGCGCTCCGGGCGGGCGTTCGTGCTGGTTTCCCACAGATTGCCTAGCACGGGTCGTGCGCAAAGGCGGAGATGTCAACCGATCGGGCCACGCCAGGCGCGTGCAGCCGCGCTGCGGCGTCGGGGGCGATGGGCGCCGACCGGCCGGTACGGTCTGCTTTCACTGCCCCCGACACTGGACCACTCACATGCTGACGATCTGGGTCAACCGGAGCTATGCCACCACGCACCACGTCATCGCGCTGCTGCGGGAGAACCCGGATCATGTCTCCGTCCGGGTGGTCGGGACGCATGCCGACCTCAGCTCTCCGGTGCTCGCAGCGTGCGACGAGGCGGAGGCCGAACCCGGCCCGGAGGTCGCCGGGGAGGCGTATGTCGCCTGGGCGCTGGAGTTCTGCGCCAGGCACCGCGTCGACGTCTTCGTGCCGCGAGTGCATCTGAACGACCTGTCCGCCGCGCGGGACCTGTTCGCTGCCGCAGGGGTGGCCTTGGTGGCTGCGCCCGCGGACGCAGCTGCGCTGGTCGACGACAAGCAGCGCGCGTACGAGGACGCGGCGCGTGCCGGTCTGCCGGTGCCGCCGCACCGGGTGGTGCGAGACGCCGAGGCGCTCGTAGCGGCGTTCGACTCGCTCGCCGAGGAGGTGGGCACGGTCTGCCTCAAGCCGGTCACCGGGGTGGGCGGTGAAGGCTTCCGCGTCCTGACCCGTGAACGGGCGCGGCTGACGGACTTTCTGGCCCACCCCGGCGTCGCGGCCAACGTCGAGGAGGTCGCCGCGGCGATGGAACGCCACCACGCCGACGGACTGGACGTGCCGCCGATGATGCTGATGCCGTTCCTGCCCGGCCCGGAGGTGTCCGTGGACACCCTCGCCGACCGGCAGGGGCGCGTGCTCGCGGCCGTCCCCCGACGCAAGATGGGCCGGGCGCAGGAGCTCGTCGAGGACCTTGAGGCGACCGCGGTGGCGGCCAGCATCGTCGGCCGTCACCGGCTGGGATTCCTGACGAACACGCAGGTGCGCTACTGGCGCCATCCGCTGCTGGACTCGGGACCCCGGCCCTACCTGCTCGAGACCAACGCGCGCATGTCCGGAGGAGTCCACCAGAGCGCCCTGTCGGGGGTGAACCTGCCGTGGGCCGCCGTGCAGATGGCGCTCGGGCGACCCGTAACGCTTGACGTGCCGCGCTTCGGTGCCCGGTACACGACAGTGCCTCAGACGGTCGCCCTACAGGAACGCCGCGGGCCTTGCCGGGATCAACTGCTCGCCCACCCGTGACCGGGAAGACCGCCGGCGAGGCAACCGGCGAGCTGAGGGGCGGCTAAGACGCGACCGCCTCGGTGGGTCATTGCGTCCCTTGTCCGTCGAAAGGGCACGGATCCGACCCAACCGCTGTCAAAGCCACATCCGGCGGCTAACCTTCGTGCGGGGACTGATAGCCGAACCTGCGGGCCCCAGGTGCGCTGACAGGGGGCGCGAATCGAATGCGTCGACGAACCCCGGGCGCACGATGCGTGGCACCCACCCGAAGGAGCTTTCACAGATGACCGATCTGAACCTGTCCTCGTCCACCCCGGCCCCGACGGCCGCTGCCCCGGCCGCAAACTCGGTCGGTCTCGTCCTGAACCCGCCGGCACCGGTCCAGATCGTCAAGCCGGAGCAGGCCGTCGAGCTGGTCCCGGTCGACACCTCGACGATGACGGCGCTGCAGCAGAAGGCGCACGCGTGGGTCGGTGAGCTGTCCACGCTGGACACCCGCTCTCCCGCCTTCTCGCAGAAGATCGCCCAGGTCACTTCGCTCGGTGACACCGAGATGCGCCAGGCCGCCTCCTCGACCAGCCGCATGCTGGACCGTCCCGCGGCCGCGATGGGCAAGAACGGCAAGACGGACAACGCGCAGGGCCGCGTCAGCAACACGCTCGTCGACCTGCGCACCACGATCACCGAGCTCGACCCGCGCCGCGCCGACCTCAAGGGCGTCAAGAAGGTCCTGAAGTTCCTGCCCGGTGGTGACAAGGTCAACCGGTACTTCCTGAAGTACCAGAGTGCGCAGTCGCACCTGAACGCCATCATCACAGCGCTCGCCTCCGGTCAGGACGAGCTGCGCAAGGACAACGCGGCCATCGAGACCGAGAAGCAGAACATGTGGGCGGCAATGGGCAAGCTGCGCGAGTACAACGAGCTCGCGTCCGCCCTGGATGCCGCGATCGAGGCGCGCATCGGCCAGCTCGAGGCGGCCGGCCAGACCGAGGACGCGAACACGATGCGCTCGGACGCCCTGTTCCCGGTGCGCCAGCGCCGCCAGGACATCCAGACGCAGATGGCCGTCAACGTGCAGGGCTACCTCGCCCTCGACCTGATCAAGAACAACAACAACGAGCTCATCCGCGGTGTCGACCGCGCCCAGACGACGACCATGGTCGCGCTGCGCACTGCCGTCATCGTCAGCCAGGCCCTAGGCATGCAGAAGCGCGTCCTGGACCAGGTCAACAGCCTCAACGAGACGACCTCCGGGCTCATCGAGGCGACCTCGGAGCAGATGCGCACCCAGGGTGTCGCCATCCACGAGCAGGCTGCTTCGGCGACCATCCAGATCGAGAAGCTGCAGGCCGCGTTCGACAACGTCTTCCAGACGATGGACGCCATCGACACCTTCCGCACGCAGGCGGTCAACTCGATGGCCGAGACCATCTCCGCGCTCGAGGGCCAGGTCGAGCGGGCTAAGCCGTACCTGGAGCGCACCCGCGCCCGGGAGCTCGGCGCCGGCAACTGACCCCGCGCGTCACCGCGCACCACTGCGACGGCCCGCCGCGCCCCACCAGGGTGCGGCGGGCCGTCGCATGCCAGTCGAGTGCTAGCCACGCTGCTGGACGCGGAGGTGTTCGCATTCCCCGGGCGCGCGGCGTGTGCCCGAGCACTGCGAGCGCCGCCGCGTGCGGCACACTGGCGGACGCGCCCAGATAGGAAGGAGCCGTGATGGCCTGGTTCAAGCGAGAGCGCACCGACGCGCCCGGCGCGCCCGCACCTTCCGCTGTCCCGCTCGCCGGGGCGCTGTCCGGGGCTGACCCGAGCGAGAAGCCGGAGGCGCTGCGCGAGCAGACTGCCAAGCTGGTGCGGCACATCAACCGCAACGCCGGACGGCTGCCGGTGGCTGCCGTCGTCGCGGCCCGGCGCCTGACCGACACGCTGCTGGAGACCATCGACACCAGCGATGTCCGCGCCCTGGACGTCTACGCGATCATCACCATCAAGTCCACGCTGGGCGACTACCTGCCGACCACGTTGGACCGCTACCTCGCGCTGGACCCGGACCTGGTCGACGTGCCCCGCCCGTCCGGTGCCACGCCCCGGCAGTCGTTGCTGACCCAGATCGCCGACCTGCAGACCTCCGCGGACACCACCTTGGAGGCCGTGCGCAACCAGGACGTGGACGCCCTCATGGCCCAGGGCTCGTTCCTGGCCGCCAAGTTCTCCCGCTCAGACCTGGAGCTGTGACGATGCCTGCACCGATGACCCGAGGGTCCAACGTCGCCCTGACCCGCGAGATCCCGACGCTGCGCAGCGTCGTCCTCGGCGCCAAGCTCGCCACCACCGAGCCGGTCCTCGCGCAGAACATCGTCGTGGCCACCATCCTGTGCGGGCCCGACGCGAAGGTCCTGTCCGAGGAGCACTTCGTCTTCTTCAACCAGCTGAGCACGCCGGAGATGTCGGTATCCCAGCTCGAGCAGGCGCTCGGCGGTGACACCGAGCAGGTCGAGATCGACCTAGCCGACGTCCCGCACGACGTCGCCCGGATCGTCATGGTCGCCTACATCAACGAGGCGATCGCGGCCAAGCGGACCTTCGGGCAGCTGCGCGAGGCGTTCGTGCGGGTGCTGAACCTCGACGGGAACACCGAGCTGGTCCGCTCGGAGAACCTCGCCCCGGCGCTGAACTCCGAGACCGGGCTCGTCCTCGGCGAGCTGTACCGCAACCAGGGCGGGTGGAAGTTCAAGGTCATCGGTCAGGGCTACGACACCGGCATCGGCGGGATGGCCCGCGACTACGGGGTGCCGCTGTGAACTTCAACGCGCCGCAGACCGCGCCGGTCCGTAGCGACCTGCCGTGGCTGCGCCGGCGCGCCCTTCCCGTCCGAGGCATGCCGGCACCCGCGGGCCCGGCCCCGGTCCGCAACGGCGCCTTGGCCGACTTCATCAACGGCAGCAGTGGTCCGCGCACGTCCGCGCCGACGACCACCCCCGCGCCTGCCGAACCATCTGCGCCAACGCCGGCCTCACCTGCCAGCAGCGACACCTCGCTCGATCTCAGCGCGCCCACATCGCCGCGAGCCGCCTCTGCCGCCCCTATGGCACCAGCTGCGCCGCCGGTGGCTCCGCCCACGGCTCCGTCCGGCTCGGGTGGAACGAGCCTGGACCTCGGCGCCGTACCGCCCCAGGCGCCGTCGTTCTCCGGCGACGTGACTGGGTCGACCAGCCTTGACCTGTCACCATCTAAGCCCGCGGCCACCCCAGCACCCGTGGGGCCTGCCGGACCGGCCGCGCCCATGGCCGCAGGTCGCTCGGCGCCCCCAGTGCCCACGCCGGCAGTGCGTGGCTACCAGCCGCTTCGGGTCCGGTCGGATTCACCGGTCACGCTGACGCGGCACGACCCCACGGTCACATTGACCCGGCTCCAGTCGGGCATCGGCGCCCTGCTCATCGAGGCGGCCTGCTCCGAGGCGGTCGGCGACCTGCGCCTCGGCGTGGCCTACCAGCTGCGCGACGGGTCCAGCTCGATCGCGGTCCGCGCCGACGGCCTGGCCACCGCCCCCAAGGGCAGCGCCCGCCCGTTCGTGCGCGTGCACCGCGACCGGTTCGAGAGCGTCACCCTCGACCTGGTCCAGATCCGCGACATCGAGCGAGTCATCGTCTTCGCGTACAGCCCCACCGGGCAGACGCTGCGCTGGGCCGGGACCGCCACGGTCACCACGTCCGGGCAAGCCCGCATCGAGTCACCCCTGTCGGACATCCCCGCCGGCGTAGACGGCTCCGGCGTCCTGGTCGCGCTCTCGCTGTACAACGTCGACGGGCAGCTGGTGGTCCGCGGGGAGAACGAGCTCGTGTCCGGGTCGCTGCGCGAGGCGTGCATCGCGTTCGGCTTCGACCGGATCACGTGGCTGGATGACCACACCCCGCTGACCCGCTGACCTCAGCCGTGCGCCTCTGCGCTGCCGGCGGCGTACGGGTCGGCGAAGGGCGTGGCGCGTGGCGCCTGCGGGCGTTGCCTGCGTGCCCACGTCTGCCGTGTCGCCGGGATGCGGCACGATGCCCTCATGTTCGAGCTCACCAAGGGCGCCAACGCTCCCCTCCCCGTCGACACGGTCCGCCTTGCCCTGACGTGGCACGCGCCCGTGGCCGTGAACCTGTCGGCATTGCTCGTGGGCGCGGACGGCACGGTCAGCAGCGACGCCGACTTCGTCTTCTACAACCAGCCGCGGCACCCCTCCGGGGCCGTCTACCGGGTCGGCGCTCCCGGGCCGGGCAGCGACCAGCTCGTCGTGACGACCAGCGCAGCCCCGTCGTGGGTCGAGCGGGTCGTCGTCGTCGCCTCCGTCGACGGCGCCACCTTCGCCGCGCTCGGGGCGGCACGCCTGGACCTTTCCGACGCGGTCGGGCCCAACCTGGTCGGGTTCACCCTCACCGGCGGCCCGGAGACGGCGATGGTCGTGGCGGAGATCTACCGCCGCGGCGACGGGTGGAAGGTCCGCGCCGTCGCTCAGGGCTACCACGACGGCCTGGCCGGGCTGGCCCGCGACTACGGGATCACCGTCGATGAGGCCCCGATGCCGCTACCCGCACCGACGCCACCCGCGCCGGCGCCGGCGACGGCGGGCACAACTCAGGGCACGCCGCGGGTCTCCGGGCCCATCGACTGGCTCAACCCTCCGGTCCCTTCCGGCTACGAGGTCTGACCACACAGCCGCGGCCGCACCAGCGGTCGCATTCGCAAAGGCACAGCACCAGCAGAGAGACAGGGGAACCGAGTGGGCTTCCGCATGAGCAAGTCGTTCAAGCTGGCACCGGGCGTGCGCATGACCGTGTCGAAGTCCGGCGTCGGCTACTCCGTCGGCGGCCGCGGAGCCCGCGTGACCCGGCACGCGAACGGCCGCGTCACCCGCACCGTGTCGATCCCGGGGAGCGGGTTGTCGCACACGTCCACGCTCCGCGGCTCCTCGTCCCGCTCTACCAGCGGCGGCCAGCCCACCCGCGCGGCCGGCGCCGCCGGTGGGAGTCGAATCCCGCGGCCGGCTCCGGTGCCGGTGGGTCCGCCGACGCCTGGGCTGCTCGCGCCGTCGTGGGAGAAGCAGTTGTTCAAGGCGGTGGTCTCCGGCGCGCCGCGCACCGACCCGCTCCCGTCGATCGGGCGCAACCATCCGGATGCGCAGCTGGTCACCGCGGCGCTGGAGGGGCTGCTGCAGTTCCAGGCGGGCAATCATGCCCGCGCCCGTGCGCTGCTCGCGTGGGTGGCCTCTAGGCCGGGTGAGCTGGCCAGCCACCCGTTCGTGACCAAGTACCTGACCGGTGCGACGGTGACCGTGGAGATCTCCCCTGGCGTCGCCGCCGCGCTGCCGATGTCCTCGGCGACGGTTGCGCTGGCCGCAGCCGAGCTGCACCAGGAGGCCGGTGACCTGAGCGCGGCGATCGGCACTGTCGAGCGGATCGCCGACCCGGATGTGTTCGCGGCGCTGAGCCTGGCCGAGTTGTACGTGGAGTCGGGCCGGTTCCAGGATGCCGTCGACCTGACCAACGGTGTCACCAATGTCGATGACGCGACCGCGTTGCTGTGCGTGCTGCGCGGGAGCGCGCTGCACCAGCTCGGCTTCCACGAGGCCGCGCGCGAGGCGTTCAAGGAGGCGATGCGGGTCCGGTCACGCCCGGCCACGATCCGCCACCGGGCCCTGATCGAGCGGGCTGGGACCTACCTGGCCCAGCGGAAGAACGCGATGGCCCGCAAGGACCTCGAGCGTGTCATGGCCGAGGACGCGAACTTCCCCGGTCTGCGCGAGGCGCTCGCCCGGCTGCGGACCTGACCAGAGCGCCAGCGACGGGCGGTCCCACTGCCGTTGAGCCGGGGCTCGCGTCCCGTCGCAGGTCGGCGGCGCACGTCTCATCTTCGGCGGTTGGCGTCTCAGGTTGGCAGCCCAAGCTTCATCCTCAGCGGGGTGGGGTCTGAGGTTCGCCACGGGGTCGCCGCCCCGGCGGGGTCATCAGAGGGCTCCATCCGTCGGGGCTGTACGTCGCATCCACGGCTGCTCAGCCACTGCGTTCTGCCTTTGGGCATATAGCGAAGGGGCCGCTCGCGGAGTGCGAGCGGCCCCTTTGGCCGGCTTGTGCGGCGCGCTTTGCCGTCAGCGGCGTGTGCGCCCCTCGGGCGGTTCGCTCCCGGCTCAGAGGTGGGGCGTGATCGCCGGGAGCAGGTCGCGGAACGTGCGGCCGGAGGCGGGCTGGCCGATGGCGGTCATGGACCAGCCGCCGCCCTGGCGGCTGACCTTGGCCATGACCTGTGCGGTGTGCCTGCCCGAGCCGGTGAGGTCGTAGCGGGCGGTCTCACGTCCACCGGCGGACTCGTCGACGACACGGCAGAACGCGTTCTCGATCTGCGAGAAGTCCTGGCCCGTGAACGAGTTCACGGTGAAGACGAGCGTCGCGACGTTCGCAGGGACGCGGGTCAGGTCGACGATGATCGACTCGTCGTCGCCGTCGCCGTCGCCGGTGAGGTTGTCACCGGTGTGCTGGATGGAGCCGTCCTTGCTGCGCAACTGCTGGAACCAGACCTGGTCCACGAGGGCGCCGGAGGCGTCGAACAGCAGGCAGGAGGCGTCCAGGTCGATCGTCTGGGACTTCAGGCCGCCGAAGAGGCCCTTCTTCTTCACGGCGTCCCAGCCCAAGCCCATGCGGACGTGGGTGAGGGCGCCGCCCTCGGGCTTGCTCAGCGAGATGCTCTGGCCCTTGGAGAGGCTCACGGTCATGCGGTGTTCCTGCTTTCTGGCTCGGGGTCCGCCCACGGTCGTGGCGGCGTGGTGTCGATGGTGCCGAGGGGTTCTGCGGGTGCAGTGCTCTGCCCGCCGCAGCTGTACAGGCCTGCGCGGTCGGACGGCGCAGCGGGCTTCGGCTACTTGCGGGCGGCGGTCCAGCGCAGGCCCCAGCCGTAGGCCTGGTCGAGCTCGGAGTGGCCGGAGACGTAGCGGACCTGCCGGGACACGGACAGCTCGCCGCCGTGGTTCTCCAGCAGGGCGATGCCGCACATGCTCTTGTTCACGGCGTGCTCGTCGAGGCGGACGCTGACCTGGGGGCCGGTGGCCGGGTAGAGGGTGACGATGCCGTCGGCCGCGGCCCAGTTCGGGACGCCTTCGTAGATGAACGCGAAGACGAGGATGCGGCGGATCTTGTCCAGCTGCGCGAGGTCGACGCGCAGGTTCTCCCCGTCGGTGTTCGTGCCCGAGCGGTCGTCGCCGTCGAGGCTGATGATCGGCTGCGCCGAGTAGCTCTGGTCCCGGAACGTGTTGCCCAGGGCCTGCACGACGCCCTTGGTGCCGTCGGTCAGCTCGTAGAGGCAGCCGAGGTCCAGGTCGATCGCGGTGGACTGCGGGGCGGTGAGCCGCTTGAGGAAACCGACCTGGACGGGCTGCCCGGGCGGGCGGGCGTTCCAGTTGAGGTTGACGCGCAGCAACCCGCTGGTGGCCTGTCCCGGCTTGGTCAGTGAGACCTTCGGCGCGGCCTTCGTCAGCGAGATCGGGCCGCTCGAGGCGGGCTCCTGCGGCTGCGGGTCCTTCGTGTAGTTGATCGGCATGACGCCCTCCCTGGGCTGAGCTGCTGCGTAGGTGCGGTGGCTACCGTCCGGGTGCGCGGCCGCTGTGGTCGCTCACCCGGACGGTGCGTGCGAGGTCAGGGCCGGGCGGAGCCGGCCGTCTCGAGCTCGCCATGGTCCTCGTCGTGGCCCTCGCCGGCGTGGCCGGCGTGGATCTCCTCGACGAGCTCCGGGTGGCGACGGTTGCGCACGATCGAGGAGATGAGCGCCGCGGCGATGAAGCCGACACCGATGAGGCCGGTGACGACCTCCGGGACCTCGTGCTTGATGCTGACGAGCAGGATCGTGGCGAGGGCGCCGATCGCCCAGAACGCGCCGTGTTCGAGGTACACGTACGACTTCAGCGTGCCCTTGCGGATCAGGTACACCGTCATGGAACGGATGTACATGGCACCGACACCGAGGCCGACCGCGATGATGATGATGTCCTGCGTGATGGCGAACGCACCGATGACCCCGTCGAAGGAGAAGGAGGCGTCCAGGACCTCGAGGTACATGAAGAGGAAGAACGCGGCCTTGCCGGAGGCCTTGACGAGCCGGTTCGGTCCGGACGTGCCGGCCTCCTCAGCAGCTTCCTCGCCGGCGTTCTCGAAGAGGTTCCCGAGGCCGTTGACGACGAGGTAGGTGACGATGCCGAGCGCGCCGGAGACCATGACCGTGCCGGCATCCTTGGCGAGCAGCTCGGCCGCGAGCACGAGGGCGACCAGCGCGATGACGACGGAGAGCTGGTCGAGCTTGCCGATGCGGGCCAGCGGGCGCTCGAGCCAGTGCAGCCACTGGATGTCGCGGTCCTCGAAGATGAAGTCGAGGAAGAGCATGAGCAGGAACATGCCACCGAACGCGGCGATCGACGGGTGCGCCTCGTGCAGCAGGTACGCGTACGTGCCGGGCTCGTCGATGGGGCCACCCTCACGGGCCAGCTGGACGGCCTCGACCGGGTTGAGCCCGGCGGTGATGCTGACGATGAGCAGCGGGAACAGCAGGCGCATCCCGAAGACGGCGATGAGCACGCCGACGGTGAGGAACATCTTCTGCCAGAAGGCGTTCATCTTCTCGAGGATCGTCGCGTTGACGACGGCGTTGTCGAAGCTCAGGGAGATTTCGAGAACGCAGAGGATGGCCACCAGGGCCAGTGCGGTGGGGCCACCGAAGACGAGGGCGCCGATGAGCGCGGCGGCGGTCACGGCGAAGGACCAGCCGAAGGTCTTGAGGATCACGTGAGTTGCTTCCGTTGAGGTGAGTGAGTCGCGCGCGTGCAGCGCTATGGGGGCGTCAGGCGACGTCGACGCCGAAGTCGAGGGCGATACCGCGAAGGCCGGAGGCGTACCCCTGCCCGACGGCGCGGAACTTCCACTCCCCGGCGTGCCGGTAGAGCTCGCCGAAGATCATGGCGGTCTCGGTGGAGGCGTCCTCGGCCAGGTCGTAGCGGGTGAGCTCGGTGCCGGTCTCCTGGTCGACGATGCGGATGAAGGCGTTGGTGACCTGGCCGAAGCTCTGGCCGAGGCGGTCCGCGTCGTGGATGGACACGGGGAAGACGATCTTCTCGACGTTGCCCGGCACCTTGGTCAGGTCGACGTTGATGGACTCGTCGTCGCCGTCACCCGCGCCGGTGCGGTTGTCGCCGGTGTGCTCGACCGCGCCTTCGGGCGAGTTGAGCTGGCCGTAGAAGATGAAGTGGGCGTCCGAGAGGACCTTGCCGTTGGCGCCGCACATGAGGGCGGAGGCGTCCAGGTCGTAGTCGGCACCGGTGGTGGTGCGCACGTCCCAGCCGAGGCCGAGCGTGACGGCCTTGAGGCTTGGAGCCAGCTTCGAGAGGGAGATGTTGCCGCCCTTGGCGAGGCTCACCGACATTGCGTTCCTGCTTTCTGCGTAGGCAGGGGTCGACCTGACCCCTGTGTGTAGACCCCGGTGCCTGGCAGGCCCCGTTGGCGCGCACCCTAGCGGAGCATTTCGTCGCTTAGGGTGCGCATCCGGAAAAAGAGTGCCATCGCGTGGTGACAGTGATTTTCCGATCACGGCCAGTGCGGGTTCTGCTCCGTCAACCGTGATGTCCCATAGGCTGCCTGCCGCCTTTCCGACGACATTGCCCCGGATGGCTTCGGCTTAGCGGCGCCGATCACCCCGGACGTCGGGCTTGGCGGGTAAGCAAACGGCCGGCACCCCGCTTTGGGGCGCCGGCCGTTCGGGTGCGAGCGGGTCAGCCGACGTTGACGCCGAAGTCGGTGGCGATGCCGGCCAGGCCGGAGGCGTAGCCCTGGCCAACGGCGCGGAACTTCCACTCCGAGGCATTGCGGTAGAGCTCGCCGAAGATCATCGCGGTCTCGGTCGAGGCGTCCTCGGACAGGTCGTAGCGGGCCAGCTCCTGTCCGTCGGCCTCGTTGACGACGCGGATGAACGCGTTTCGGACCTGGCCGAAGGAGGTGCCGTTCTTCTCCGCCTCGTAGATGGAGACAGGGAAGACGACCTTGTCGACGCCGGCGGCGAGGGCGGACAGGTCGACCTTGATCTGCTCGTCGTCGCCCTCACCCTCGCCGGTGCGGTTGTCGCCGGTGTGCTGGACGGAGCCGTCGGCAGAGGCGAGGTTGCCGAAGAAGATGAAGTGCTGGTCGGACAGGACCTTGCCGTCGGGGCCGCACACGAGGGCGGACGCGTCGAGGTCGAAGTCGTTGCCGGTCGTGGTGCGCGCGTCCCAGCCGAGGCCGACGACGACCTTGGAAAGACCGGCCGCTCCGGCCTCCTTGGTGAGCGAGACGTTGCCGCCCTTGGTAAGGCTGACACCCATGGTGGATCCCCTATCTGGTCGGTGGGCAGCCAGTCGGCTGCTCTGGGCACGCTTGACTGCGCGGGCGCTGGTCACCGTAGCAAGTGGGGCCGGTGCGGGTCCGGCGCTCGGCGCGAGCCGGGCAGGTTTGTATGGGTCCGGATGGTCAAGGTGCTCAGCGAGGGTCACGGGAGCGCTGGACCGGGTCCGTCGGCCGCTCAGAAGGGCTTACTCGCCTGGTGCACGCAGGGAGGCGGTGACAGGACTCGCACCTGGTCGTTTGGGGCCGGTCGTCGGGTGCTCCGGCCAAGACCGGTGCGTCGTCGGAGCGCTGTGGCACGATGCGCGCCATGACCGTGCTTACCAAGGGAGCCAACACGGCCCTGACGTCGACGTCGGTGACGGCTACGCTGACGTGGACGCCCGACTCGGCGTCTCCAGACGTCGACGCGTCTGCGCTGCTGCTGACCGCGGACGGGAAGGTCCGCGACGACGCGGACTTCGTCTTCTACGGTGCTCGAGAGCACGCCAGCGGAGCGGTCAGCTACCTGGGCAAGCACGGACCCATCCCCGGTGGGGCCACCGACGCCGTCTCGGTGAACCTGGCGGCTCTGCCTGACGGGATCGAGAAGGTGGTCATCACCGCCTCGACCGACCGGGGGACGTTCGGGCAGCTGCGCGAGCTGGAGCTCACCCTCACGGACAACGTGACCGGCGCCGAGCTGGTGCGGTTCACCAACATGGGCGTGAGCACCGAGGCCGCCCTGGTCGCCGGTGAGCTGTACCAGCGGGCCGGTGCGTGGAAGTTCCGAGCGGTCGGGCAGGGCTGGGCCTCCGGGCTGGCTGGCCTTGCGACCGACTACGGCATCAACGTCGACGACGCGCCAGCAGAACCCGCCCCAGCCGCGCCAGTTCCCGCACCTGTGATGCCGACACCGGTAGCGCCAGTGCCGGCTCCCGCACCCGCAGGCTCGAACAGCATGGCGCCCAGCCCGCACGGGGGCACCGTGAACCTGGACAAGGGAAAGGTCAGTTTGAAGAAGGGCGAGCGGGTCTCCCTCGTTAAGACCGGCGCTGCCCCGCTGACCGAGGTCGTCATGGGCCTTGGCTGGGATCCGGCACCGAGCCGCGGCCGGATCGACCTGGACGCGTCCGTCATCGCGTTCGACGTGGCCGGGCGCAAGCTCGAGATCGTCTGGTTCATGCACCTGAAGGAGTTCCGCGGCGCGATCCAGCACACCGGGGACAATCTCACCGGAGACGGCGAGGGAGACGACGAACAGATCCGCGTCAAGCTCGACCAGCTCCCGGAGCAGGTGGCCGCGCTCGTGTTCACGATCAACTCCTTCAGCGGGCAGAAGTTCACCCAGGTCAGCCGCGCTTTCTGCCGACTCGTCGACGCTCGCACGAACGCCGAGCTGGTCCGGTTCGACCTGACCGCCTCCGAGCCGCAGACTGGCGTGCTCATGTGCGCCCTGACGCGGACCGGAGCCGGCCCGTGGGAGATGCGTGCGCTCGGCTCCTTCCATGGCGGGCGCACCGTCAAGAAGCTCGTCGATCCGGCCGCAGCCGCGCTTCGCTCCTGAGGTAGGTCACGCCGCGGACGGAAAGGGTACCCCCGACAGGAATCGACCCCGTGCTGCCGGCGTGAAAGACCGGAGTCCTGGGCCGCTAGACCGCAGGGCCTCGCTCGCGCAGGCCGCCACGACGCCCGTGGCGACGGCCAGCGCACTTATGAGTGGGACCGGGCGGATCGAACCGCCGACCTCGCCGTTTTCTGCAGCATGCGGGTACGACTGAGCCCCGGCACCGACGGGTGACCAGGGCTCAGTCGCAGTTCCGGGGCGAACGCACTTAGGGCGTCCGCTGGGTCAGTTCCACGCTGGGCGCGCGGCGACCTTCTTCGGCGGGTACCCCCACCGGTTCTCGCCGTGGCTGTCCTGCACCATGAAGACCAGCAGCACGATCGAGCCGATGAACGGCACGAGCCCGATGAGCACCCACCAGCCGCTGCGGCTCGTGTCGTGTAGGCGGCGGATGCCGACGGCCAGGGTCGGCAGGAAGATCGCCAGGCTCAGGATCGTGGTGAAGATGCCGGTCTGTCCGGGGCGGGTCCCCATCGCCTGGTCCAGCAGCGTGGTCACGATCGAGCCGAGGCAGACAGCCAAGAGCCAGAACCAGTACTCGGAGCGGCGCGCGCGGCCCGAGAAGGTCACGTACTGCGACAGGACAGACTTGATGGCGTCGACGAACGACACAGTTCCTCCGATGTGAGTGTGAGCAAGGCACCCGCAGGGCATTCGGGTGCCAGCCGGTACACAACCACCTCTGGTGGGCACATGGTGGCATTTCAGTCATCTCGTCGCATCCAGCCCGCTATGACTTGATCAGTACAGGTGTTGCCCTGGTCGTTCGGCGCGTCGGAAGCGGCGGTTCGGGCAGCGCGAACGGAGAGCCGCCGATTGCCGCACCCGCGCCCAACTGCCCGGCAGCGGCTGGCCGGCGTGGCATCCGCGAGCTGGTGCGCGAACACCTACCCTCCGGCATCGTCGCCGAACCGCTGCCTCAGGCGCTGGCCGACGCGTGCACTGGCGGAGGCGGACAGCAGCGCGGGTCCTGCCGTCCCCGGTCCCGGCGCCGAGGTTACGCCCCGGACGGCGGGACCTTGCGGGGCGTCATGCTGTCTGGCCAGCGGGCGCGAAGGTCACTCGCAGGCGATGCCGTCGCCGTCGCGGTCGAGCTTGCGGTAGTAGCCCGGTTCGCCGACGTGGATCGGGGCCGCGCCGGCGGCGCGGACCGCGGCACAGTTCTTGTAGGAGACCTCGTAGGGCTCCGGTGTGGGGACGACGGCAGGGGCGGGCGCAGGTTGTCGCGTCGGAGCCGGCGTGGACGTGCGGGCCGGCTGCGGGCTTCCAGACATCTTCGGCATGGACGTGGCGGACGCGTCGGTGGGCAGCTCCTGGCCAGGGCATGTCGACAGGACGTGGGCGATCGCGTCCGCTTCCGGGGCGGTGACCCAGAGGTGGTACTTCGTCTTGATGGCTACCTGCCGGGCCACGTACGCGCAACGGAAGCCCTTGTTTGGGGGGAGCCACGAGGCGGCGTTGGCGGCGCCCTTCTGCTGGTTCAGGTGTCCGTCCGCAGCCAGGAGCACCAGCGGGTCATTGGCGTACTCGCGGCGGGTGTCGGCGTTCCACTGCTGGGCGCCGGACTGCCAGGCGTCGGCGAGAGCGACGACATGGTCGATCTGCACGAGAGAGGATGTGCTGGCGCCGCGGGTGAAGGCAACGGTCTGCCCTGAGTACGGTTCGGTGAATGAGCCCGTGAGGACCACGCATCCGTTCGTGCCGGGCTTCAGGGTTGTGGCGCGCAGGTCCCGACGCAGGATGTCGTTGCGGGTGTCGCAGCCGTTGTGGCCGAACGCGACGCTCACGTCATCGCTCCACGCTTGCCCGAACTGCTCGCGGGTGTAGCCGGTCATCGGCGCGCGGCCTTTGACAGGGAGCGCGGCCAGCGCGGCGGCAGCCTCCCCGGCCGCTGCGGTGCCCGCGGCCGGGTCGGCGGGCTCGGCGATCGCCGACTCGGGGCCAGGCTCGGTCGCGTCGGTGAACGTCTCTCCTGCAACCTGCGGCAGAGGGGTCGAGCCGCGTTCGTCACCGACGGCGGAGCTGGCGCCCCAGACAACGAGGGCAAGGGCGCAAAGGGCGAGGACGCGTTTAGGTGTCCACTTCATGGCGGTGATCGGGCTGCCGTTCCACTGTCGGGCACTGGGTCCGCTCCCAGCTGCTGCGGCGAAAGTCTCGCACCGTGCCCGGAAAGTGGGTCCCGTTCCGCCGAAATCGGGCAGAACGAGAGCCAGTCCGAGCCTGCGGGTCGTGGCCAGGTCAGATGGTTCGGCGGCCTGCGGAGGGCACGTGCCGTGGCGGCCCAGGCGCCGCTGCTCACCGCCTCTGCCGCGCCGCCGCTGGTCACCGCCGCGCCGCCGCGAACGCCGATCGCGCCCGCCACTTC
>JAEXXY010000149.1 GCA_023451855.1 Actinomycetes bacterium | reverse complement strand
GGAGGGCACCGTGACGCCCGACCTGTCGTCGGTGGCCGTGCCGGTCCTCGGCCGCGGCGGGCGCCCCCTGGCGGCCATCGCCGTCACCTTCCGCACCGCTGAAGCCTCCCCCGATCACGTCGCCGAGCTCGTCGCGCGCGCCAGGTCGGCCGCCGACGACGTCGCCCGACGCCTCAGCCCGGCCCGCTGACGCCGCTGCCGCGTCGCTAGGCTCGGCACCATGCGCGCCATCACGATCCCCGAGTTCGGAGACGCCGACGCCCTCGTCCCCGCCGACGTGCCCGCCCCCGTGCCCGGGCCGGGCCAGGTGCTCGTTGACGTCGTCGCCGCCGGCGTCAACCGTGCCGACGTCATGCAGCGGATGGGCCACTACCCGCCGCCGAAGGGCGCCAGTGAGCTGCCCGGGCTCGAGGTCAGCGGACGCATCGCTGCGCTCGGCGAAGGCGTCACCGGCTGGTCGGTCGGCGACGATGTCTGCGCGCTGCTCGAGGGCGGCGGCTACGCCGAGCAGGTCGCCGTCGCGGCGGGGCAGCTGCTGCCCGTGCCCCGCGGCGTCGACCTCGTCGACGCCGCGGGCCTGCCCGAGGTCGCGAGCACCGTGTGGTCCAACGTCTTCCTCACCGCGAACATCCAGCCCGGCCAGTGGCTCCTCGTCCACGGTGGCAGCTCGGGCATCGGCACGATGGCGATCCAGCTGGCCAAGGCCGTCGGCGCGCACGTCGCCGTCACCGCCGGCTCGCAGGCCAAGCTCGACGCGTGCCGCGAGCTCGGGGCCGAGGTGCTCGTCAACTACAAGGAGCAGGACTTCGTCGAGGAGGTCCGGGCCGGCTCGAACGGCCACGGCGCCGACGTCATCCTCGACAACATGGGCGCGAAGTACCTCGCCCGCAACGTCGACGTGCTCGCCGTCAACGGGCGGCTCGTCACGATCGGGCTGCAGGGCGGCCGCAAGGGTGAGCTCGACCTCGGCCAGCTGCTCGCCAAGCGCGGCGCCGTCATCGCCACGAGCCTGCGGGCCCGGCCGGCCACCGAGAAGGCGGCCATCGTCGCGGCGGTCCGCGAGCACGTGTGGCCGCTCATCGAGTCGGGCGTCGTCCGGCCCGTCATCCACAGCCGGTTCCCGCTCGAGAAGGCCGCCGACGCGCACCGCGAGCTCGAGGCGTCGGGGCACATCGGCAAGGTGCTGCTCACCACCTGAGCGCCGGCGCCCCGTCACCGCGAGTCCGCCTGCGCCCCGGGACGATCCGGCCGAGTCCGACTCGTCCCGGTGACGCCCCGCGCCACCCCGGCGTACCGTCGACAGGTGGACCACTTCGCCAGGAAGCGGCCCCCGACCGACGGGAGGTCCCCAGGTGTTCATCCAGGTCATCCAGGGCAGGTGCACCGACGCCGACGCCCTCCACCGGCAGATGGACCGGTGGCGCGAGGAGCTCGAGCCCGGCGCGTCCGGCTGGCTGGGCGGCACGTACGGCGTCACCGACGACGGCGAGTTCGTCGGCGTCGTGCGCTTCGACTCCAAGGACGCGGCCGAGCGCAACTCGAACCGCGCGGAGCAGGGCGCGTGGTGGCAGGAGACGTCCAGGCTCTTCGACGGCGACGTCACCTTCCACGACTGCGAGGACGTGACGATGATGCTCGACGGCGGCCGTGACGACGCCGGCTTCGTCCAGGTCATCCAGGGCCGGCTCACCGACGCCGAGAAGTTCCGGCACGCGATGGAGCAGCCGATGGACGACATGCGCCAGATGCGTCCGGAGATCATCGGCGGCACGGTCGCCGTCGACAAGGACGGGTTCTTCACCCAGACGATGGCGTTCACGACCGAGGACGCGGCCCGCGAGGGCGAGCGGAAGACCCCGCCGCCGGAAGCCCAGCAGATGATGGAGGAGATGTCCTCGGCCATGAGCGACGTCAGCTACCACGACCTGCACCACCCCTGGTTCGCCACGGCGGGGGCCCGCTGACCGCCCTTCCTGCGCACCCCTGATACCCGGTATGCCTTCCCCCTCATCACCGGGGATACCGGGGGTGTCGACGTGCGGCGCGTCGTCCAGACGCAGCGCACCGCGACGCTGCGGCACCGGCGCGACCTCACCCTCATCCCGAGCCCCGTGACCCGGGGGTCCGCGCGAACCGACGGGGGACGCGCGGGCCCCACTCCGTCCCCGTGAGGCAGGATGGAGCGCATGAGTGACGACCCGACGACCACCGGTTCGACCACGGGCGACGAGCAGCGCGTCGTCGTCGTGACCCCCGACGGCATGGGTGTCTCCGCCACGCCGGCGGGTGACGCCTCGGAGGGCTCGGGCGAGCGCCGCGACCGCGAGGAGCGCGAGCCGACCAACCCGGCCGAGCTCGTCGAGGAGCCGGCCAAGGTCATGCGCATCGGCTCGATGATCAAGCAGCTGCTCGAGGAGGTGCGCAACGCGCCGCTCGACGCCGCCGGCCGGCGTCGCCTCGCCGACATCCACCACCGCTCCATCGAGGAGCTCAAGGACGGGCTCGCCCCCGAGCTCGTCGCCGAGCTGGACCGGATCGCCCTGCCCTTCCGTGAGGACGAGCCGAGCGACGCCGAGCTGCGGATCGCCCAGGCCCAGCTGGTCGGCTGGCTCGAGGGCCTCTTCCACGGCATCCAGACCGCCTCGTGGCACAGCAGATGGCGGCGCAGCAGCAGCTGCAGCAGATGCGCGCGCTGCCGCCCGGCCCCGGCGCGTCCTACGGCACGCCCCCCGGCC
>JAEXXY010000112.1 GCA_023451855.1 Actinomycetes bacterium | reverse complement strand
GCTGAGGGCCGCGCCCGAGCTGGCACCGACGGGCGACGCGGCCGGGCCGGAGGTGCACGCTCCCGTGCCCAGCGCTACCGCGACGGCGACGGAGGCGACCACGCGTCGCTCCATGATGCGAGCGTAGGCCGGTTCGGTAGGAACCGTCGCCGGTGCGAGAATTGCCGCGTGCCGCCCTCCGCCCTGCCTGACGGCGACCCCGCGCCGCCGACCGGCGAGCTGCCGGCGTCCGCCCTCACCGACCTCGCCGCGACCGACCTCGGGATGTACGTCCACGTGCCGTTCTGCTCGGTGCGCTGCGGCTACTGCGACTTCAACACCTACACGCTGACCGAGCTCGGCGGCCCCGGTGCCACGATCGGCCTCGACTCCTACGCGGATGCCGCCCTGCGCGAGCTCGACCTCGCCGCAGGCGTGCTCGGCACCGACGCGCCGCCGGTGTCGACGGTCTTCGTCGGCGGCGGCACCCCGACGATGCTGCGCAGCGGCGACCTCGTCCGCGTGCTGGGCGGCATCCGCGAGCGGTTCGGCCTCGCCGACGGCGCCGAGGTGACCACCGAGGCCAACCCCGACTCCGTGACTCCCGAGTCGCTCGCCGAGCTCGCCGCCGGCGGGTTCACGCGGGTGTCGGTCGGCATGCAGTCGGCGGTACCGCACGTGCTCCACACGCTCGACCGCACCCACGACCCCGAGAACGTCGCCCGGGCCGTGGCCGGGGCCCGCGCGGCCGGCCTGCAGGTCAGCGTCGACCTCATCTACGGCACGCCGGGGGAGTCGCTCGCCGACTGGCGCACCAGCCTCGAGACGGCGGTCTCCCTCGAGCCGGACCACGTGTCGGCCTACGCCCTCGTCGTCGAGGAGGGCACCCGTCTGGCCGCCCAGGTGCGCCGCGGGCTCGTGCCCGCGCCCGAGGACGACGACGAGGCCGACAAGTACGAGCTGGCCGACGAGCTGCTCAGCGCAGCCGGGTTCGGCTGGTACGAGGTGAGCAACTGGGCCCGCGACGAGCGTCACCGGTGTCGCCACAACATCGCCTACTGGGCCGGCACGAACTGGTGGGGGATCGGCCCCGGGGCGCACAGCCACGTCGGTGGCGTCCGCTGGTGGAACGTCAAGCACCCGAGCGCCTACGCCCAGCGCCTGGGAGCGGGCCTGTCGCCGGCCGCGGCGCGCGAGGTGCTCGACGACGAGCAGCGCTACGACGAGCGTGTGCTCCTCGGCACACGTCTCGTCGAGGGTCTCCCGGTCGGGGACCTGCGAGGATCGGGGCGTGCCGCCGTGGCCGGGCTCGTCGCCGACGGGCTCGTCGACGGCGTCGAGGCCGTCTCCCGTGGACGGGTCGTCCTGACCCGCCGCGGACGACTGCTCGCCGACGCCGTCGTGCACCGGCTGCTCGCTGCCTGACCAGCCCGGACCCCCGCCGGGCACCGCGACAGGTCGCCGACGACCGACGAGGATGGACCCATGACGCAGACCGCGCCCACGAACCGCGCCACCCCCCTGCCGGGAACGGGGTCCGCCCCCGCCGTCGGTGCCTCGGGCGCACCGGACGCGTCGGCTTCCGTCGACGTCCCAGCCCTCGTCGAGGGGGTGCGGGCGACGTTCCGCAGCGGGCGGACCAAGCCGTACGCCTGGCGCGTCGAGCAGCTGAAGGCCCTCCGCTCGCTCATCGTCGACAACGAGGACGAGCTGGCCGCGGCGCTCCACGAGGACCTCGGCAAGAGCGCCACCGAGGCGTGGGTCACCGAGCTCGGCTTCGTCGTCGAGGAGATCGACCACACGCTGCGCCACCTGCGCTCGTGGCTGCGGCCTCGCCGGGTGGCGGTGCCACTGTCGCTCGTGCCGGGCCGCGCCCGCGTCGTGCGAGAGCCGCTCGGCGTCGTGCTCGTCATCGCCCCGTGGAACTACCCGATCCAGCTGCTCCTTGCGCCCCTCGTGGGGGTCCTCGCCGCGGGCAACGGGGCCGTCCTCAAGCCGAGCGAGGTGGCGCCGGCCACCTCGCGTGCCGTGGCCCGGCTCGTGCCGCTGCACCTCGACGCGTCGGCCGTGCGCGTCGTCGAGGGCGCGGTACCCGAGACGACGGCCCTGCTCGCCGAGCGCTTCGACCACGTCTTCTACACGGGCAACGGGGTCGTCGGTCGCGTCGTGCTCGAGGCGGCGGCCCGGCACCTGACGCCGGTCACGCTCGAGCTCGGCGGCAAGTCGCCGACGTACGTGCACGACGACGCCGACCTCGCCGTCGCCGCCCGGCGCATCGTCTGGGGCAAGTTCACCAATGCCGGGCAGACGTGCGTGGCGCCTGACTACGTGCTCGGCACCCGGGCCACGCTCGACGCGCTCGTGCCCCACCTCGCCGAGGCGGTGCGAGAGGCCTATGGGACCGACCCCGCGGCGTCGGGGGAGTACGGCCGCATCGTCAACGACCGCCACTTCGAACGGCTGGCCGGGCTCGTCGACGCTGACAAGGTCGTCATCGGCGGCCAGGCCGACGCCGCGACGCGCTACCTGGCCCCGACCGTCCTTGACCACGTGTCGCTCGAGGACCCCGTCATGCAGGACGAGATCTTCGGGCCGGTGCTGCCCCTCGTCGAGGTGTCCGGCGTCGACGAGGCGATCGAGGTCATCACCGGCCGCGACAAGCCGCTGGCCCTCTACGTGTTCACCGGCGACGCCGATGTGCGCCGACGTTTCGTGCGCGACACGTCGTCGGGTGCCCTCGGCGTCAACCTGCCGCTCGCACACATGGCGGTGCACGGGCTGCCCTTCGGCGGCGTCGGCCCGAGCGGGTCGGGCGCCTACCACGGTGAGCGCTCGGTCGAGCTGTTCTCGCACGCCAAGGCCGTGCTCGAGACGCCGACGACGCCCGACACGACCGCCGTCGTGCGGCCGCCCTTCACGCCCTTCAAGGAGCGCGTCATCGACCGCGTCGTGGCGCGTGGTCGCCGTCACCGCCGTCGCTGAGTCGCGCCGCGGCTAGCACGCGCAGCCGCGGAACGCGTGGAAGGCACGCGCGTGTCGCGTGGGATTTCTGGGATTCCTGGGACGGGATGAGCGCTACGTCCTAGATTGCGTCCAGCGAACAGCGAGGACGGGAGACCCAGTGGCGGCGACGACGCGACCCCTGCACCCTCGGCGTCGACGCATCCTCGTCCTCGTCGCGGCCCTCGCGACGACGCTGACGAGCCTCGGCCTCGCCGCGCCCGCACGCGCGGCCGAGTGGATCGTGCTCTGCACCGGCTACGACGCCTGCAACGCCGCGGGGTACCCCGACGCCGGCTACAAGGCCAACGCGGCGACCAGCTGGTGGCGGCAGTCGACGGGCCACAACTGCACCGCCTACGTCGCCTACCGGCTCGTGCAGAACGGCCTGCCGAACACCAAGCCGACGAGCCTGAGCGGCAACGCCTCGAACTGGGGGCCGTCGTTCCCGGCCCAGACGAACACGAGCCCGGCCGTCGGGTCGATCGCCTGGTGGGACACCGCGTACTCCTCGACCGGGCACGTGGCCTACGTCGAGCAGGTGCTCTCGGCCTCCGACATCATCGTCTCCGAGGACAACTGGGGCGGCGACTTCCGTTGGCGCCGGGTGACGCTCACCGGTGGACGCTGGCCCAAGGGCTTCATCCACCTCAAGGACCAGGGCCCGACCGTCGCCACCGACACGCGGGCCTGGCAGGTGGCCGCGCCGGCCCGCCTCCTCGACACGAGGACCGGCGTCGGCACCCCGGTGGCCAAGGTCGGGGCCGGCAAGGCCGTCACGGTGCAGGTCACCGGGCGCGCCGGCGTCCCCGCCACCGGCGTCGACACCGTCCTGCTCAACGTCAACGCCACCGCGCCGGCCGCCGCCGGCTATCTCACCGTGCACGCCAACGGCACGGCCCAGCCGGGCTCGCGCGCCATGTCGTTCGCCGCGGGAGGCGTCACGACGACGCTGGTGCTCAGCCGCGTCGGCACCGACGGCAAGGTGCGGCTCTACTCGTCCGCTACCACCGACCTGTCCGCGGACCTCGTCGGCTGGTCACCGACCGGGGGCTACGTCTCCGGGGCGGCACCGGCCCGCGTCCTCGACACCCGCACCGGGGTCGGTACGCCCAAGGCGCGCCTCGCCGCGGGCGGCACGCTGACGCTGCCCCTCGCCGGCAAGGCCGGCATCCCGGCCACCGGGGTCGGCGCCGTGCTCCTCGACGTCTCGGCGTCGACGCCCTCCGCCGGTGGCTTCCTCACCACGTGGCCGACCGGCGCCCCGCGACCGGCCGCGCCACAGGTGCGCTACGAGACGACCAGCCCGGCCACGGGCCTCATCGAGTCCCGCCTCGGGACGGGCGGCGCCGTGACGATCCACTCCACGGCCCAGACC
>JAEXXY010000109.1 GCA_023451855.1 Actinomycetes bacterium | reverse complement strand
GGCCGGGGGTGCGCTGGCGCCTCGCGGCCCGTGGCAGGTGCCGGGGGAGCCGCCGCGGCTGCCCGGGGCGGTCGCCGTCGACTTCTCGGTCGGGGTGCCCGACCCCGATCTCTTCCCGCTCGCGACGTGGCGGCGGCTCGTGTCGGGCGCCCTGCGCCGCGGCCGCCTGTCGACCGTGACCTATGGCGACACCGGGCCCTCGCGGCTCGAGGAGCAGGTGGCCCGGCACGCCGGTCTGTCGCGCTCGGTGTCGGCCCGGCCCGAGGACGTCGTCGTGACGGCGGGCGCCCAGCAGGCCCTCGACCTCGTCGCGCGGGTCCTCGTCGAGCCGGGCGACGTCGTCGCCGTCGAGGACCCCGGCTACACGGCGGCAGCGCGCCTCCTCGAGACCCACCGGGCACACGTCCGCGGCGTGCCCGTCGACGCCGAGGGGCTCGTCGTCGAGGCCCTGCCCGACGGGGCGCGCCTGGTCTACGTCACGCCCTCGCACCAGCACCCCACCGGAGCCGCGATGTCGCTGGCGCGCCGGATCGCCTTGCTGCAGTGGGCGTCCCGGCGCGATGCGGTGGTCGTCGAGGACGACTACGACAGCGAGTTCCGGTTCGCCGACCGCCCGCTCGAGCCGCTGCAGAGCCTCGATCGCGAGGGGCGGGTGGTCTACGTCGGGTCGTTCTCGAAGTCGTTGCTGCCGGCGCTGCGGGTCGGGTACGCCGTGGCCCCGCCGTCGCTGTCGGGCGCGCTGCGGGAGGCGCGCCGGGTCACGGCGTGGTCCGGTGACGCCGTCACCCACGAGGCGCTCGCCGACTTCCTCGCCGAGGGCCACCACGGAGCGCACGTGCGCCGTGCCACGAAGGTCTACCGGGAGCGTCGCGAGCGGCTCCTCGACGCGCTCGCCGGGCTCGACGAGCACCTCGACGTCGTGGCGTCCGCGGCCGGCCTGCACGTCTGCGCCGTGCTGCGCGACCCCGCGCTCGACGACATCGCCGTTGCCGGGGAGGCGCTCGCCGCAGGCGTGTTCGTCGAGCCGCTGTCGACGCGGCACCGCGAGCAGCCCGCCCGCCACGGCCTGGTGCTCGGTGTCGGTGCGGTGCCCGCCGACCGCGTCGGGCCGGGGGTCGCGGTGCTCGCCGCGGTGCTCAGGCGCCGTCGACGACGCCCGTAGCGCGTCGACGCACGATGGCGAACTGCGCTGCGAGCGGGATGATCCCGAGGATCAGCACCATCGGGACGGCGAAGCCGATGCGGAGGTTGTCGGAGCCGACGGCGCCGGTGAGGACGGCGCCGAGCAGCGCACCCACGTAGTTGAACTGGTTGAAGCGCGCGATGACCTGGTCCACCTTGTCGATGCGCTTCTCACCGCTCAGCCCCTCGCCGCCCGCGATGGCCCCGGCCGCCGAGAAGCTGAGCGGGGCGATCGTCGCGACGGCACCGCCGAGGACGGCGAACCCGACGACCGCCACCCACCACGTCGGGGCGAAGACGATGACCGCGAGCGCGAGCGAGGCGACAACGCCGCTGATCCGAAGCATCCACACGGCGCCATGCCGGTCGACGAGCCCGTCGCCGACAGCCCGCGCGAGGAGCGTCGCGAGGAGATAGGGCAGGGTCGCGAGGGCGGTGAGGCTCGTCGGGGCATCGAGGGTGCCGCCGAGATAGACCGGTCCCCACGTCGTGGCGGCGGTGTCGACCATGTAGAAGAGGACCATCGCGACGCCGAGCAGCAGGATGCGTCGCCACGGCACGTCGAGCGGCTCGGCGGTGTCCGCGAGGCGGTCGCGGCGCACGAACGGGGCGGCGAGGACGGCGAGCGGGAACACGAGCAGGGGCAGCAGTTTCGGGCCGAGGTCGACCGACGCGGTCGCGAGCGTGATGAGCGTGCCGACGACGCCGCCCGCGGTCCAGAACCCGTGGAAGGAGGGCAGGATCGGACGGCCGTAGAGGTGCTCGACGGTGACGGCCTGCATGTTCGAGGACGCGTCGACGAGGCCGAGCGCGAGGCCGTAGACGGCCAGGCCCGCGACGAACACCCAGAACGCCGGCGCGACGAGCAGCACCGCGAACCCGGCGGTCGCCAGGACGAACCCGACCCGCACGACGACGGCGCTCGAGGAGCGCTTGGCGACGACCTCGGCGAGCACCGACCCGACACCGGCGAGCAGCACGACCATGAGGAGCAGGCCGCTGACGGCGAGCTCGTCGAGGTCCCACCGCTCCTGGATCATCGGCAGCCGCGTGGTCAGGGAGATGAACAGCAGGCCCTGCACGAAGAAGGCGGCCCCGGCTGCGAGCCGGGAGCGGCGGAGGGCAGGGGCCTCGGTCTGGACCGTCACGGTGGCTCACGATGGACCCCGGGCGGTCCGCCGTCAAGCGATCCCCACCACGCGGCGGGCGGGTCCGCTCACCAGTCGGCTCACCAGTCGGCTCACCAGTCGGCTCCGGTGCACGTGGACCGGTCCGTGGTCTCGACCTGGAGCGTGGCGTGCGCGATGTGGAACCGGTCGCGCAGCACGAGGCTCGCCGTCTCGAGCACCCGGCCGGAGGGCTCGGTCGCCGTGGTGACGAGATGGGCGGTGGCGACGTCCATGCCGGACGTGAGGGTCCACACGTGGAGGTCGTGCACCTCGACGACGCCGGGCACGCCGGCCAGCGCGTCGGCGAGGTCGTCAGGCTCGATGCCCGCCGGGGCGTGCTGCCCGAGCACGGCGACGACCTCGCGGCCGAGCCCGACCGCGCGCACCGCGACGAACACCGCGATGGCGAGCGCGATGCCGGTGTCCCACCAGGCACTCCCGGTGGCTCGCACGAGCAGGGCCGCGGCGACGACGCCGATCGACCCGACGATGTCCGCCACCACCTCGAGGTAGGCGCCCTTGACGTTGAGGCTCTCGCCCGCGCCGCCGCGGAGCAGGAGCAGCGCGACGACGTTGACGACGAGGCCGAGCAGGCCGACGACGAGCATCGTGCCCGACGCAACCTCGGGCGAGGCCCCGATGCGCCCGACCGCCTCGACGACGATGTAGACCGACACCCCGAGCATGAGGAGCACGGCCAGGCCCGACGCGAACACCTCGGCCCGGTACGAGCCGAAGGTGCGGCGTCCGGTGGTGTCGGCCCGGGTGGCGATGCGCGTCGCGACTAGCGCGGCCCCGAGCGTCACGACGTCGGCGGCCATGTGCCCGGCGTCGGACAGCAGCGCGAGCGACCCGGACACGAGGGCCGCGACGAGCTCGACGACGAAGAACGCGCCGACGAGGGCGAAGGCGACGCCGAGGCGCCAGCGGTGGCGCCCGCCGGCATGGCCCTGTGCCCCTGCGACGCTGCCGGGGCCGTGGGAGTGGCTGCGGCTCATCGGGACCGGCCGTCGTGGAGAGCGTGCTCCCGGGTCACGTCGAGCAGTAGGCGGACGTGGGCGTCGGAGAGGCGGTAGAAGACGTTGCGGCCTTCGCGCCGGCCGGCGACGACGCCGGACGCGCGGAGCAGCCGGAGCGCCTGCGAGACGGTCGTCTCCGCGGTGGCGGTGGCCGCGGCGAGGTCGCAGACGCACAGCTCGCCGGCCTCGAGGAGGGCGTACAGGAGGCGGGCGCGCGTCGGGTCGCCGAGCAGCTTGAAGACGCTGGTGACGCGGGCCAGCTCGTCGGCGTCCGGGGCGTGCTCGGAGGCGAGCGCGACCTTCTCGGGGTGCACGCACGGCGTCGTGCAGGCGTCCAGGCCGGTGACCGTCGACACGGTTGGTCCTCTCATCTGACCGGATGTTCAGATGTCACTGTCATCGGCGCCGCGCCCCGGTGTCAACCGACCGGCAGACTGTCGCCCATGCTGAAACTCACGGTGACGGTGCCGCGCGCCCTGACCGACGACGTGACGGCCGTGCTCGCCGACTCGACGGCCGTGAGCACGCTCGTCGTGCACCGCGGGGTCGCGGTGCGCCCGGACGGCGACGTCGTGCACGCCGACGTCGCCCGCGAGGGGGCCAACGACCTCGTCGAGCGCCTCCGCGACCTCGGCGTCCACGAGGAGGGGATGCTCCAGCTCGAGCCGGTGAGCACGTGGGTGTCACGGGCCGGCTTCGAGGCCGACGAGAGGACGCCGGGCAGCAGCGCCGACGCCGTCGTCTGGGCCGAGGTCGCGCAGCGCTCCTACGAGGACAGCGAGCTCAACTGGACGTTCCTCTCGTTCATGTCGCTCGCGACGCTCATCGCCGGCATCGCCATCGTCCTGGACTCGCAGATCCTCGTCATCGGCGCCATGGTGCTCGGGCCCGAGTTCGGGGCGATCGCGGCGCTCGGCGTCGCCCTGGTGCGGCGGCGCGCCCTGCTCTTCGCGGTCGCGGCGCGGGCCCTCGTCGTCGGGTTTCTGGTGGCGATCCTCGTGACGTGCCTGGCCGGGCTGCTCGGCCGCGCCCTCGGCTGGGTGACCCTCGACGACATCTCCGGCTCGCGGCCGGCCACCGGGTTCATCTACACGCCCGACAAGTGGTCGTTCATCGTCGCACTGCTCGCGGCTGCGGCGGGCGTGCTCTCGCTGACCTCGGCCAAGGTCGGCGGGCTCAGTGGCGTGTTCATCTCGGTCACGACGATCCCGGCCGCGGGCAACGTCGGGCTGGGCCTCGCCTTCGGCGCGTGGAACGAGGTGCGCGGCAGTGGGCTGCAGCTGGTCGTCAACCTCGTCGGCATGGCGCTCGCCGGCTGGCTGACGCTCGCCCTGCAGGGCGCCATCTGGTCGCGGGTGCCTGCGCCGCGGTCGCACTCGCGGCTGAGCCGACGGGTGCACGCCGATCCGCCCCCGCCCCGGCGCTGAGGTCCCCGCGTCGGAGGTCGTGAGCGGGCCGAATCCGAGGCCCAGGGAACGGCGAGATCGTGCGGCTCTGAATGAAATGACTTGTTGCTCAGTCGAATTGAGTGTGGACAAGTCCTTCACGATGATTCGAACACCTGTACGATAGGGGTATGTCGCAGGCAGTGATCGAGCAGGACTGGGACCTCCTCGCGTCCCTGGCTGCCGACCTGCACGACGCGCACGGCCGGCTGGTCGACGCGGTGGCGGTGGCGCTGGTGGAGGGGTCCTGGCAGGCGGCCGGGATCCGCTCGCCGGAGCACTGGCTCGTGGTCCGGGCCGGGCTCTCGCGGGGGCACGCCGCCGCGGTGG
>JAEXXY010000029.1 GCA_023451855.1 Actinomycetes bacterium | reverse complement strand
CGCCGGGTCCGGGGGGCCTGCGGTGGCGGCCGCCGTCAACCACGGAACCCTGGCAGGGTCTGGCCGAGCCACACCATGGAGCGGCCGTCGTACGGCTCCCACACCGTGTCGCGGTGGCCGCCGCTCGCGAGGACCGTGGCGGTCACGTCGAGGGGAGGCTTGGCGACGCTGAGGAACTTCGAGGTCGACGGGTAGGACAGGGGGTCCTGACGCGAGGTCAGCACCCACAGCGCGACGGGCGGAGGGCTGGTGCGGGCGAGGCGGATGAGGTCGTAGGCCGCGGTGCCACGGGTCGTCAGGGGGTCGTAGCCGGCGGAGAAGTCGGGGCGGAAGTAGCCCTGCATGACGATGGCCGCGCCGAAGACGTCGGGGTGGCGCATCGACAGCGACGCGGCGCACCACGCGCCGTAGGAGTAGCCCGTGAGCGCCCACGACGTGCGGTCACGACGGGCGTGCAGGTGCGTGACGACCCACGCGGGCAGGTCGCGCGAGAGCCACGTGTCGGTCTGCGGCAGGCCGGGTGCGCCGTTGACGCACTCGGTGTCGAGGCTGGCCGGGGTGTCGATGCGGGGGATGACGATGATCGAGGGGGCGATCCGGTGCTGTGCCACGAGCGCGTCGGCGGTCGCGAGGACGTTGAGCCGGGAGAAGGACTGCGGGCTGCCGGGGAACCCGTGCAGCCCCTCGATGACCGGGTAGGTGCGTGACGCGGCCGGGTCGTAGCCGGCCGGCAGGTACACGAGCACCTGGCCGGAGGTGCCGGTGCTGGGGTCGGTCACCGAGTAGGTCTGCAGGCGCGAGCCGGGCTGCGGCAGCACGTAGTTCGTGCGTCCGGTCGCGTGGGCCAGGCCGGGTCCGACGACCTTGGCCTCGATGACCTGCTTGACGCCGCCACCGTGGTGCAGCTGCACCTCGGCGGAGCGTGACCCGAGCAGGTCCGACCAGCTGGAGTAGAAGAGGTACTGGTCGTTGAGGGCGGCACCGGCCAGGGCCACGACGACGATGTTGAGCAGCAGCACCTGGCCGCCGCGGACGGCGCCGCGGGCGAGCCGGCCACCCCACCGGGGCCAGCCGACGACGACGAGGGCGAAGAGCGCGAGGGCCACGACGACGAGCAGGACGATGAGGCCGGGGTCGGTCAGCTCCACAACGGGCTCTCCCGCTTCTCGCGGGGCCGCGCCGGTTCGGGTCGGACGAAGGGGAAGGTGAGGACCGACCGGATCGAGGTGTTCGTCAGGAGCATGACGAGCCGGTCGACGCCGAGGCCGAGGCCGCCGGTCGGGGGCATGCCCAGCTCGAGGGCGTGGAGGAAGTCCTCGTCGACCTCCATCGCCTCGGGGTCACCGGCCGCGGCCCTGAGCGACTGCGCGGTGAGCCGTCGACGCTGGTCGACCGGGTCGGTCAGCTCGCTGTAGGCCGTGCCCACCTCCATCCCGGCGACGACGAGGTCCCACCGCTCGACGAGCCCGCGCTCGGTCCGGTGCGGGTGCACGAGGGGCGAGGTCTCGACGGGGAAGTCGGTGTAGAACGTCGGCAGCACCGTGGTGGGCTCGACCAGCTCGGCGTAGAGCTCCTCGACGACCGCGCCCCAGCCGGCCCCTTCAGGCACCGCGACGCCGTGCCGGGCCGCGACCTCGAGGAGCACGTCGAGGTCGGTGTCCGGTCCGACGCGCAGGCCGACGGCGTCGCTGACGGCGTCGAGCACGCGGACCACCGGGAAGGGGGCGCCGACGTCGACGAGGTCGACCCCGTCGAGCCCGGTGCGGACCCGGTCGGGCGTCGGGAGCGGGATGACGGGACGCCCGTGGACGGCGACCGCTGCCTCGCGTACGAGGCGCTCGGCGAGGTGGCGCATCGTCACGTAGTCACCGTGCGGCTCGTACACCTCGAGCGAGGTGAACTCGGGGTTGTGGGTGGCGTCCGCGCCCTCGTTGCGGAAGCTGCGGCCGAGCTCGAAGACCGGCCCGATGCCGCCGACGAGGAGCCGCTTGAGGTAGAGCTCGGGGGCGATGCGCAGGGAGAGGTCGGTGTCGTAGGCGTTGATGTGGGTGCGGAACGGCCGGGCGGTCGCGCCGCCGTGGGTGACGTGCAGCATCGGGGTCTCGACCTCGAGGAAGCCGCGGTCGGCCAGGGTGCGGCGCAGGGCCGCCACGACGCTGGAGCGGCGACGCAGCAGCTCGAGCTCGGCCGGGTTCGTGAGCAGGTCGGTCGACCGGCGGCGGACCCGCGCCTCCGGGTCGGCGAGGCCCCGCCACGGCACGGGGTGCAGCGCCTTGGCCTCGAGCCGCCAGTCCTGGACGAGCAGGCTCGGGGTGCCGGTGCGTGAGCGGCCGGTCTCGCCGATGAGCCGCACGAGGTCGCCGGTGTCGACGTCGGCGGCGAACCGGTCGACGGACCGCCGTCCGGTGCGCGAGGCCTCGAGCAGCGCCTGGACGCGCACGCCGGCGTCCTCGAGGGTGACGAAGACGACGGAGCCGTGGTCGCGCAGCGCCCGGACGCGGGCCACGACCGCCATGGCGTCGCCTTCGCTCCACACGCCGCAGCGCACGCCCGGCACGAGCGCGAGGGGGGTGGCGGTGCCACCACCGACGGGGTAGGGGTCGAGGCCGGACGCGCGGAGCCGGTCGAGCGCGGCGAGGCGGTGTCGCGACTCCTCGCTGCGGCGCGGCGCGAGCCGTCCGGCGTCGACGGACGGGCCCGCAGCCTCGATCGCGGCCACCTCGGCGAGGTGCTCGGCGTCGAGGACGGCACTCGTCGAACGGTGCCGGGCCGGCCAGGGGACGAAGCCCTCGAGAGCCGCAGCGGCGAGCGCGATCTGCGGCAGCGACAGCCCGTCGTCGTAGCAGAGGAAGCGCGGCATCCACTCCGGGTCGTACTTGTCGGTGGCCCGGTAGAGCCGCTCGAGCTGCCAGAACCGGTCGAACAGCCCGAGCACCGACGCGTTGAGCCGCGTCAGCGTGCCCGACCCGAGCCGTGCCGAGCCGGCGAAGACCCCGCGGAACATGCAGAAGTTGAGCGACAGGCGTCCGACGCCGAGCTCGTCGGCCCGGGCGAGCACCTCGGTGACCATGAGCTCGGTCGTGCCGTTCGGGGCGTCGGGGGAGCGGCGCATGAGGTCGAGGGAGACGGCGCTGCGGCCCCACGGCACGAAGGTGAGCAGGCCGACCTCGTCCCCGTCGGGGCCCGTCGCGAGGACGTGCAGGACGTGCCCGTCGGCCGGGTCCGCGGTGCGGCCGAGCGCCATGGAGAACCCGCGCTCGGTGTCGCTCGAGCGCCACTGTCGCGCGAGGGTCTCAGCGCGGTCACGCTCCTCGGGCGAGAGGTCGGCCTGGCGCCGGACGCGGACGGTGACCCCGGCCCGCCGCGCGCGCGACGCGGCCTGCCGCACGCGGGTCAAGCGGGCGCTGTCGAGGTCGATGCGCCACGGGTCGAGGACCGCCTCGTCGCCGAGCGCGACGACGCGCATGCCC
>JAEXXY010000017.1 GCA_023451855.1 Actinomycetes bacterium | reverse complement strand
GAGGGGGGTCGAGCTCGTAGTCGCCAGCGACGTCGACTCCCCGCTGCTCGGCCTCAAGGGCGCGAGCGCCGTCTTCGCGGCACAGAAGGGGGCGAGCGAGGAGGACGCGCAGCGCCTCGAGAACGCGCTCGGTCACTTCGCGAGCACCGTGGCGCGGGTGCGTCCACCGGCGCGGGACCTGCTCACCGGCACGGCGATCCGGCCCGAGCGCGAGCCCGGGGCCGGTGCCGCCGGCGGGCTCGGTTACGCGCTCTTCCTCCTCGGGGCGCGGCACGCGTCGGGCGTCGGCGCGGTGCTCGAGGCCGTCGGTTTCGACCGCCTCGTCGCGGGAGCCGACCTCGTCGTCACGGGGGAGGGGCGGTTCGACTGGCAGTCCCTGCAGGGCAAGGTCGTCGTCGGCGTGGCCGACGCGGCAGCCGCGGTGGGGATCCCCGCGGTGGCGGTGCCCGGGCAGGCGGTCGTCGGGCGCCGCGAGGCGATGGCGGCCGGGCTCTCCGGGGTGTACCCCGTCGCCGAGAAGCCGGCCGACGTCGCTGGTTCGCTCGCCGACCCGGCGGCGAGCCTCGCCGCTCGCGTCGCCCGGGTCGCCCGGACGTGGTCGCCGGCCCGCTGACGGCCGGTGGACGTGCCTCGCGGAGCACGACGCGTCCGCATCGTGGGCACCCGCCCGGGGGCGGGTTGCGTGCCCAGGGGCCTCCTCGACGTATCCTTGACGAGCCGGGAACACTTCCGGCGCGCCACGGGTTGTCACTCCTGACCCGTGCACCACGACGCGAAGGACCAGCACATGAGTGTCGAGACGAACGCTTCTCCCGCCGAGGCCCAGACCGAGGCTCCCGCCCACGGTGTCGTCCTCACGGACGTCGCGGCGACCAAGGTCAAGAGCCTCCTCGAGCAGGAGGGTCGCGACGACCTCCGCCTCCGCGTGGGCGTCCAGCCCGGCGGCTGCTCCGGCCTGATCTACCAGCTCTACTTCGACGAGCGCACCCTCGACGGTGACCTCGTGCGCGACTTCGACGGTGTCGAGGTCGTCGTCGACCGGATGAGCAGCCCGTACCTCGAGGGCGCCACCATCGACTTCGCCGACACGATCGAGAAGCAGGGCTTCACCATCGACAACCCCAACGCGGGCAGCAGCTGCGCCTGCGGCGACTCCTTCAGCTGAGTCCCGCCCCCCGCACGAGCCGGCGGCACGAGCCGGCACCCGCAGGACCGCCGAAGGGCCCGACCGTAACGGTCGGGCCCTTCGCGATGTCCGGCGCCGTCCACGTCAGCCGGCTAGCTGCCGTAGTCGTCGAGACCCCGTACGAGCCGCTCCGCGTCGTCCGGCACCTCGATGTCGACGTGCCGGGGCTGCCAGACCCGCGGAGCGGTGTGTGGGAGGTCGAGGTCCCGACAGTCCATCACGAGCTCGGAGACGCTGCCCGAGTCGAGCTCGTCCCTGGGGGAGGGGAACTCCAGCGCCGTATCCATGCACCAACGCTAGTTCCGGGTCCCGGCCGGGCACAGGGGTACCGGCGGGTAGGTGCGGCGCACCCCGGCCGTCGCCGTTCGCGCTAGGTTCTCCGTGTGCAGATCGCCATCACCGGTTCCATCGCCACCGACCACCTCATGACCTTCGACGGCCTCTTCGCCGACTCCCTCGTGGTCGAGCAGCTCGACAAGATCTCGCTGTCCTTCCTCACCTCGGACCTGCAGGTGCGGCGGGGAGGGGTCGCGGCCAACATCGCGTTCGGCATGGCCAACCTCGGCCAGAGCCCGATCCTCGTGGGCGCGGTCGGCGAGGACTTCACCGACTACCGGTCCTGGCTCGAGCGGCACGGCGTCGACTGCGCGTCGGTGCACTACTCCGAGTCGCAGCACACGGCCCGCTTCATCTGCACGACCGACCGCGACATGGCCCAGATCGCGACGTTCTACGCCGGTGCGATGTCCGAGGCCCGCGACATCGAGCTGGCCCCGGTCGCCGCACGGGTCGGCGGCCTCGACCTCGTCGTCGTCGGCGCCAACGACCCCGAGGCGATGCTGCGCCACACCGACGAGTGCCGCAGCCGCGGCATCCCCTTCGCGGCCGACCCGAGCCAGCAGCTCGCCTTCTGCGACGGGCCGACCATCGCGCGCCTCATCGACGGCGCCGACTACCTGTTCACCAACGAGTACGAGAGCCACCTCGCCTGCCAGAAGACCGGCTGGAGCGAGGACGAGCTCGCCGATCGCGTCCGTGTGCAGGTCAAGACCCGGGGCAAGGACGGCGTGACGGTCCGCGTCCGGGGCGAGGAGCCGGTCGAGGTCGGCATCGCCCGCGAGGTGCGCAAGGCCGACCCCACCGGCGTCGGCGACGCCTTCCGCGCCGGCTACATCACCGGGCTCGGGGCGGGCCTGCCCGTCCGCCGGTGCGCCGAGCTCGGCTCGATGCTCGCCACGTACGTCATCGAGACCATCGGCACGCAGGAGTACGCGCTCTCCCAGACGCGGTTCCTCGAGCGCCTCGCCGACGCGTACGGCGCCGACTCGGCCGACGAGATCGGCCCGCACATCCGGTGCCCGCGCCCGTGACGGCCGGACGCTGACGGCCGGTTCGACGAGCCTCCCGACGCCCCCGGAACCGACGAGCGGACCCGTGCCCACCCCGCCCCCACCCACCGCCTGGGACTTCGCCCTCGACCGGGTGCCGCCCGGCGAGGACCTCATCGGCATCGGCGCCGACCTCGAGGTGCCGACGCTCTACGAGGCGTACTCCATCGGCGTGTTCCCCATGGGCATCGGCGACCACGGCGCCGAGCCGATCGGCTGGTGGTCGCCCGACCCGCGAGGCGTCCTGCGCCCCGACGGGCTGCGGGTGACCCGTTCGCTGCGCAAGGCCCGTGGCCGGTTCGAGGTGCGGGTCGACACGGCCTTCGAGGACGTCGTCGCAGCGTGCGCCGAACCCGACCGCGAGGGCCGGTGGATCACCCCCCAGATCGCCAGCGCCTACACCGAGCTGCACCGGGCGGGCTGGGCGCACTCGGTCGAGACGTGGCAGGACGACCGGCTCGTCGGTGGCCTCTACGGCGTCGCCATCGGCGGGTTGTTCGCGGGGGAGTCGATGTTCCACCACGTCACCGACGCCTCGAAGGTGGCCCTCGTCGGCCTGTGCGAGCTGCTCCGTGCCGACGGCGACCCGCGCCGCGTCGTCGACGTCCAGTGGCAGACGCCGCACCTGGCCACGCTCGGCGTGCTCGAGGTGACCCGCGACGAGTACCTCGCGATGCTGCCCGATGCGCTGCGGGCCCCCCTGCCGGAGCCCTGGCGCTGACCGACGCGCCGACCGACCCTCACGAGGTCTCGGGCGCGAGCACCTCCACGTCGTAGGCGGTGTGGTCGCCCTGGTCGCGTGCGCCGGCGAACCGGTGCCCGCGCATCCGGCACCAGGCGGGCACGTCGTGCGCGGCGGCCGGGTCGGTCGCGAGGACGGTGACGACGCGCGGCGTCGGGTCGTCGCGCACGAGCCGGGCCAGGCGGATCACCGGCAGCGGGCAGCGTTCGCCACGGGCGTCGACGACGTCCGTGGCCTCCGCCGACTCGGGCTGTCCGGGCTGTCCGGGCTGTTCGGCGGACTCGGGGGACTCGGGGGACTCGGGGGAGTGGCTCACAGGTCGCCAACCCCGAGGCTGTCCCGCACCGCGGCGATCGTCGGGGCCAGGGCGGTGCAGAAGGCGTCGACGTCGGCGGCGAGACCGGGCGAGACGGCCGGCAGCGGCAGCGTGACCCGGACGTTGCCGTGGGTCAGCACGCCCATGGCCGCAAGGACGTGGCTCGGCTCGAGGGTGCTCGACGTGCACGCCGACCCACTGGCGACGGCGAAGCCGGCCGCGTCGAAGGCCCCCACGACGACCTCGCCGTCGACGTAGAGGCTCGAGAACGTCACGACGTGGGGGAGGCGGTCGACGGGGTCGCCGACGACCTGGGTGTCGCGCACGCCGGCCGCGGCGTCGCGGACCCGAGACACCAGCCGGGAGGTCGTGGCGGCGTCGGGCCCGCGGGTCGCCTGCGTCTGCTGCCACGCCTCGGCGGCGGCGAGGGCCACGGGAACCCATGGGAGGACGTCGGTGCGGCCGTGCTCGACGTCGGCCCGGGCCCCCGACCAGTGCCAGCGCACACCCTCGCGGACCACGAGCACGCCGAGCGGGGGACCGGCCCAGGTG
>JAEXXY010000439.1 GCA_023451855.1 Actinomycetes bacterium | reverse complement strand
GGTGCACCACGTGACGGTGCCGCTGCGTCGGGCCTCGGCCGCGGCCGACCGACCTGACCACCTCGCCCTCTGGGCCGGCACCGGCTGGCGCAGCGCCCGCCCGGTGCCCGCCGCGACCGTCGTCGCGAGCCTCGTCCCGCGCTGACCGCGTCCTCGGGGCGCAGCTACGGTGGGGTCATGGCATCTGCGCACGGCAACCTGGACTGGGTCCCGGCGGGGGAGCGTCTCGACCTGCTGGCCGGTCCCGTGGCCGCCGCCCTGACGCTCGTCCCGGACGCCCGGGTGGCCCCGATCGACGCGGCGCTCGCCGACACCGCGGCGTTCTGCGCGGCCTACGACGTCGCGCCCGAGGCGTCGGCCAACTGTGTCGTCGTCGAGGCACGACGCGGTGAGGTGACGACGCTCGCCGCGGTCATGGTGCTCGCGACCGACCGGGCCGACATCAACCGGGTGGTGCGCAAGCACCTCGGGGCGCGCAAGATCTCCTTCGCCGACCAGGCGGTCGCCGAGTCGCTGACCGGGATGCAGCAGGGCGGGATCACACCCGTCGGCCTCCCGGAGGACTGGCCGGTGCTCGTCGACGCGGGCGTGGTGGCGGCCGGACCCGTCGTCATCGGGGCCGGCGTGCGTGGGGCCAAGCTGCTCCTCGACGGGGCGAGCCTGGCGGTACTGCCGAACGCCGAGGTGGTCCGGCTGGCCGTGCCCGCCCCCGCGCCGGTCGTCGACCCCGCGGGCTGAGCACGGGGGACGGCGCGGGGGCGGCGTGGTGCGCAGAGCGCGCCCACGCTCCGGCGAGCCGCGAGGGGAGCGGCTCAGCCGGCGGCGTCCCAGAGCAGGCGCGAACGCTCGGCGGCGGTCGTCCCGCCCCAGATGCCGAACGGCTCGGGCACCCGCATCGCATGCTCGAGGCACTGGCGGGCGACGGGGCAGGAGGAGCACACGGCCTTGGCGGCCTCGGTCCGCTCGCGGCGGGCCACCTGCCCGAGGTCGGGGTCGTCGGCGAAGAACTGCTCGACGTCAGCCCCGCGGCACAGGCCCTGCTCCTGCCACGCGTAGGACTCGTGCACGGGTCGAGGAAGTCGCGTCACGGTCATGGGTCGGTCCTTCCGGCCGGGTGGGCGCTCGCGCGGCCCGGTGTTGCGGTTCGGGGTCGAGGGCCGGCCGGTGCGTCGTCCTGGCCAGCGGACTGGCACCCCGTGAGCACGATCGAACCCTGCACACCAAACTTATGCACAACTCATGCACTTGCACAAGATTGCTGCGCAAGATTATGGTGAGGAAGTCGAACGGGCCGCGCGCCGGGACGACAGGAAGTCCCGCGCAGGGCGGCACCGGACGATCAGGACTGTTTCGGTGAGGCAGGCATGAGTGATGACGTGACGGCACAGGACGGCACCACCCAGGAGGGTGGCCCCTATCCCGACGTGCCCGGGCGCCACCTGCCGGAGCTGAGCTGGTCGGTCGGCGCCGTCGCCGAGCGGCTCGGCCTCTCCGCCTCGACCCTGCGCTCCTGGGAGCGCCGCTACGGCCTCGCCCCGACCCACCGCACGCACGGCAACCACCGCCGCTACGGGCCGGCCGACGTCCAGCGCGTCCAGCTCATGGCTCGTCTCACCTCGCAGGGGGTACCCGCCCAGGTCGCCGCCGAGTCGGTCAGTGCGCTGACCGACGCCGCCGTGGCCGCGAGGCTCGCCTCGTCCGCTGCCTTCGACGTCGCCTTCGGCCTCGGCCGGGAGAGCGCACGCTCGGCCGGGCGTGAGCGCAACACGGCCGACGACGTCCCCGAGCCCTCGTTCGCCCCGGAGGCGATCGTCGAGGGGATCGTCGGGGCCGCCTTGCACCTCGACTCCGGAACCCTCGTCGCGTTCTACCGTCAGGCGCTGCGCCAGCTCGAGTTCCGCGACGCGTGGTCGTCGGTCTTCGCTCCCGCGCTGCGCATCGTCGGAGAACGCTGGGGCGACGGCTCGCTCGGCGTCGAGGGTGAGCACCTCGTGAGCGAGCTGCTCCAGGGCGAGCTGCGCTCGGTCGTGCGCGCCAACCGCAAGCGGGTGTCCGGCGCGCCGGTCCTGCTCGGCAGCGCCGACGACGAGCACCACCACCTGCCGGTCATCGCCGTCGAGGCCGAGCTGGCGCGACGTGGGGCACCCAGCGTCTTCCTCGGGGCGCGGGTGCCGGCCCGCTCGATGGTCGATGCCCTCGAGCAGACCCGCGCCCGCGTCGTGTTCCTCTGGGCCTCGCTGCCGCGGCCGGAGTCCGAGCCGTTCTGGCAGCTGATCTCCGACGCGGGCCGGCCCGTGACGGTCGTGCTCGGTGGCCCGGGGTGGGCGGAGGAGCCGCCCGCGGTCGGTCCCGGCGTGGAGGTGCGCCTCGTCGACGACCTCGACGGCGCCGTCGACCTGCTGCTCGAGGTGAACGGGCGAGGCCCCCGCGCCTGACCCGCGTCGTCACTCCCGCAAGAAGTGGGCGTCCGCTGCAAAAAATTGCAGCCAACCCCTAGCGAGCCGGACGAATGGGACGCTACGTTGCCGGGTGGCTGACCAGGGGACCCTCCACGAACGCGTGGCGACCTGCCGGCACCTCACTGCACGAAGGAGTGCACATGCGTCGTAGGCCGGCCCTGACCGCCGCCAGCGTCTCCGCCCTCGTCCTCGCCGGCGCTGTCGTGCCCCTGGCCGGGACCTCGACCGCCCGCGCAGCCGAGCGCACCGCGACGCTCGTCGGCTCCCTCCAGAGCGAGCTCGGCTGCCCCGGTGACTGGCAGCCCGACTGCACCGACACCGACCTCGTGCGCCAGGCCGGCACGAGCACCTACGCCGCCGAGTTCGACGTGCCCAAGGGCTCCTACGAGCTCAAGGTCGCCATCGACCACGCGTGGGGCGAGAGCTACGGCCAGGACGGTGGTGGCTCGAACGTGCCCCTGGTCCTCGAGGGCCCCGAGCGTCTCCGGGTCACCTACGACGACACGACGCACGCGATCGGCATCGCGCCCACCGACCTGCCCGGTGCGGCCACGAAGGCCGACGCCGCGCTCGCCGGCCAGTCGCTGCGCACCGGCTCGACGCGTGAGCGGTTCTACTTCGTCATGGCCGACCGGTTCGCCAACGCCGACCCCGCCAACAACCGCGGCGGCCTGACCGGCGACCGTCTCGCCACCGGCTACGACCCGACGGACATGGGTTTCTACCACGGCGGCGACCTCAAGGGTGTCATCGGCAAGCTCGACTACATCAAGGGCCTCGGCACCACGGCCATCTGGCTGACGCCCTCGTTCAAGAACCGCCCGGTCCAGGGCTCGGGGTCCGGCGCGAGCGCCGGCTACCACGGCTACTGGGTCACCGACTTCACCCAGATCGACCCGCACCTCGGCACGAACGCCGACATGAAGAACCTCATCGCCGCGGCGCACGCCAAGGGCATGAAGGTCTACTTCGACATCATCACGAACCACACGGCCGACGTCATCTCCTACGAGGGCGGCCGGTACACCTACGTCCCCAAGGCCGACAAGCCCTACCGGGACGCCCAGGGCAAGGCCTTCGACGACGCCGACTACGCCGGAAAGGACACGTTCCCGGCGATGGACCCGGCGACGTCCTTCCCGTACAAGCCCGTCGTCGCGGACGCCGACAAGGACGTCAAGGTGCCGGCGTGGCTCAACGACGTGACGCTCTACCACAACCGCGGTGACTCGACGTATGCCGGCGAGTCCGCCACGTACGGCGACTTCTCCGGGCTCGACGACCTCTTCACCGAGAACCACAAGGTCGTCACGGGCATGGAGGACATCTACAAGACGTGGGTCGACTTCGGCGTCGACGGCTTCCGCATCGACACCGCCAAGCACGTCGACATGCCGTTCTGGCAGCAGTTCTCGCCGGCGATCCTCGACCACGCGAAGCAGGCCGGCAAGAACTTCTTCATGTTCGGCGAGGTGTACGACGCGAACCCCGCGTACACCAGCCAGTTCACGACCAAGGGCAAGCTGCCTGCCACCCTCGACTTCGGCTTCCAGGGAGCGGCGCTCGGCTTCGCGCAGAGCAAGGCGACCACCGGCGTCCGCGACCTCTTCGCCGGCGACGACTACTACACCGACACCGACTCCAACGCCTACGAGCTGCCGACCTTCCTCGGCAACCACGACATGGGGCGCGTCGGTGCGATGCTCCAGGCGGCCGGCTACACCGGCAAGGAGCTGCTCGACCGCGACGCCCTCGCGACGTCGCTGATGTTCCTGACGCGCGGCCAGCCGGTCGTCTACTACGGCGACGAGCAGGGCTTCACCGGTCCCACGACCGACTTCGGCGACAAGCGCGCCCGGCAGGACATGTTCGCGACGCAGACGGCCGACTACGCCGACGACACGATCATCGGCAGCGCCGACAAGGCCGGCACCGGCGCGCACTACGACACGAACGTCCCGCTCTACCGGCAGATCGCCGCCCTGTCCGCACTGCGCCAGGCCAACCCGGCGCTCGCCGACGGCGCGCAGGTGCACCGGTACGCCAGCGACAGCGCCGGCATCTACGCGATCAGCCGCATCGACAAGGCGGCCAAGCGCGAGTACCTCGTCGTGGCCAACAACGCGACGACCGCCAAGCAGGCCACGTTCCAGACCTACTCGGCGCGCTCGAGGTTCAGCCCGCTGCTCGGCGGCCCCGGCGACCTGCGCGCCGACGCGTCGGGCCGGGTCACCGTCAGCGTCCCGCCGCTGTCGGTGAAGGTCTTCCGCGCCGACTCGACGATGGAGGCCTCGCGCACGGCCCCGCCGGTCTACCCGCTCTCGCCGAGCGCCGGCGGTGTCGTCGGCGGACGCGCGGAGATCTCGGCCGCGGTGCCGGGCGACACCTTCGCCGACGTCACGTTCCTCGCGCGTCCGGCCGGCACCTCGGCCTGGACGACGCTCGGCACCGACGACAACGCGCCGTACCGCGTCTTCCACGACGTCAGCGGCTACGCCAAGGGCACGCTCATGGAGTACCGCGTGCTCGCCCGCGACCTCGCCGGGCACGTGTCGGCGACCTCGACGTACGGCGTCGTCGGCGACCCCGCGCCGGCAGGTGGCAGCGGTGGTGGCGGCGGCGTCGGCCCGGTCACCCAGCCGGCCAACGTCAGCGTGCCCGGCAGCCTCAACAGCGAGATGGGCTGCCCCGGCGACTGGCAGCCGGCCTGCGACCAGGCGCAGCTCGCCCTCGACCCGAAGGACGACATCTGGAAGGGCGCGTACTCCTCGCTCCCCCCAGGTGACTATGAGTACAAGGCCGCGATCAACAAGTCGTGGGACGAGAACTACGGGGCCGGGGCCGCCAAGGGCGGGTCGAACATCGCGCTGACGGTCCCCGCCGGCAAGACGGTCAGCTTCTACTACGACCACCGCACCCACTGGGTCACGAGCGACGCCCAGGGCCCGATCATCACCGCGCCCGGCTCGTTCCAGAGCGAGCTCGGCTGCCCGGGTGACTGGTCGCCGGACTGCATGCGCTCGTGGCTGCAGGACCCGGACGGTGACGGCACCTACACCTTCAGCACCGACGCGATCCCTGCCGGCAGCTACGAGTTCAAGGTGGCGCACGGGCTGAGCTGGGACGAGAACTACGGCGCCGGCGGTGCCGCAGGCGGTTCCAACGTCGCCTTCTCGGTCCCGTCCGACGGCGTCGTCACGACGATCAGCTACGTCCTCGCGACCCACCAGATCTCGGTCAAGACCTCGCGAGCAGGAGCCGCGCCCGACCTGACGAAGGCCAAGGCGTTCGTCGTCGGGCCCGACCTCGTCGCGTGGCCGGCGACCGGCCTGCCGGCGGGCACCGACCCGGCGACGCTCTCGTGGCGCCTGCACTGGTCGGCCACCGGTGGCCTCGGCCTCGATGCCGAGTCGGTGACGGGTGGCTCGGTGGCGACGCTGACGCGTGACCCGGCCGGCCTGCCGGCCGCGCTCACCGCGGCGCACCCGGAGCTCAAGGGCTACGTCGCGCTGCGCACCGACAAGGCCACGTCGCGCCAGATGGCCGACATCCTGCGTGGCCAGGTCGCCGTCGCGATGTACGACTCGTCGGGCGCGCTGCTCGACGCGTCGGGCGCCCAGACGGCGATCGCGCTCGACGCGCTCTACGCGACCCCCGCGAGCCGGGGCGCCTACGGCGTCAACGTCTCCGGCGGACGCGTCGGGTTCCGCCTGTGGGCGCCGACGGCCCAGAACGTCACGCTGCTGACCTGGGCCGCGGGCTCGGCCGACCAGCCGGTCGCCACGGCGCACCGCACACCGATGACGCGCTCGACGGACGGCTCGTGGTCGGCCTCGCTCGGGGCCGCGGGCCGCAACGCCCGGTACCTCTACGAGGTCAAGGTGTGGGCCCCGAGCACGCAGAAGGTCGAGACGAACGTCGTCACCGACCCCGCCTCGGTGGCGCTGACGCCGAGCTCGACCCGGTCGGTGGCCGTCGACCTCGCCGACCCGGCGTTCATGCCCGCGGCCTGGCGCACCACCCCGTCACCGCGCCTGGCCAAGGACGTCGACTCGACGATCTACGAGCTGCACGTCCGCGACTACTCGATGAGCGACGCCAAGGTGCCGGCCGCCCTGCGCGGTAGCTACCTCGCCTTCGCCGAGAACGGTGACGGGCGGGCCCACCTCAAGGCGCTGGCCAAGGCCGGTCTCAACACCGTGCACCTGCTGCCGACCTTCGACATCGCCTCCATCGAGGAGGACAAGGCCAAGCAGCAGACGCCGCAGTGCGACCTGCGCTCCTACGCCCCGGACAGCGACCAGCAGCAGAAGTGCGTCACGGCGGTCGCTGGCAAGGACGCCTTCAACTGGGGCTACGACCCGTACCACTGGAGCGTCCCGGACGGCTCGTACGCCTCGAGCACCCAGGCCGCCGACGGCGGGCAGCGCATCTCGCAGTTCCGCACCATGGTGGGCGCGCTGCACCAGGACGGCCTGCGGGTGGTGCTCGACCAGGTCTTCAACCACACGTCGGCCTCGGGCCAGGCCGACCAGTCGGTGCTCGACAAGGTGGTGCCCGGCTACTACCACCGCCTCAACGCGACCGGCGCCGTGGAGACCTCGTCGTGCTGCCAGAACGTCGCCACCGAGCACGCGATGGGCCAGAAGCTCATGGTCGACTCGGTCGTCTCGTGGGCCCGCAACTACAAGGTCGACGGCTTCCGCTTCGACCTCATGGGCCACGCCAGCCGCGACAACATGCTCGCGGTGCGCTCGGCGCTCGATGCCCTGACCCCGGCCAAGGACGGCGTCGACGGCAAGGCGATCTACCTCTACGGCGAGGGCTGGAACTTCGGCGAGGTCGCGAACAACGCGCGCTTCACCCAGGCCACCCAGGGCCAGCTCGGCGGCACCGGCATCGGCACGTTCAGCGACCGGCTGCGCGACGCCGTCCGCGGTGGCGGCCCGTTCGACGACGACCCGCGCCGTCAGGGCTTCGGCTCGGGCGAGTCGACCGACCCCAACGGTGCGGCCGTCAACGACGGTGCCGCGGGGCGTCTGGCGCACGACACCGACCTCGTGCAGCTCGGCCTCGCCGGCAACCTCCGCGCGTTCCAGTTCCGCAGCCAGCAGAGCGGCCAGGTCGTGCGCGGCGACAAGGTCGACTACAACGGGGCGCCGGCCGGCTATGCCGACCAGCCCGACGAGGTCGTCAGCTACGTCGACGCGCACGACAACGAGACCCTCTTCGACGCGCTGACGTACAAGCTGCCGGTGGCGACCTCGATGACCGACCGGGTACGGATGAACACCCTGTCGCTCGCGACCACCGCTCTGGCGCAGACGCCCTCGTTCTGGCACGCCGGCGCCGACCTGCTGCGCAGCAAGTCGCTCGACCGCGACTCCTACGACAGCGGCGACTGGTTCAACCGCCTCGACTGGAGCGGTGCCGACAACGGCTTCGGGCACGGCCTGCCGCCCGAGGGACCGAACTCGAACAAGTGGTCGTACATGAAGCCGCTGCTCGCGAACCCCGCCCTCAAGCCGGCTGCGGGCGACGTGCAGAAGGCGAGCGCCATGGCCCAGGACCTGCTGCGCCTGCGGTTCAGCAGCCCGCTGTTCCGCCTGGGCTCCGCCTCGGCGATCGAGTCGAAGGTGTCCTTCCCGGTCTCGGGCACGGCCGACGCGCACGCCGGCGTCGTCGTCATGCGGGTCGACGACACCCAGGGCACCGACGCAGACCCGCGCCTCGACGGCCTCGTCGTCGTCTTCAACGCCACGCCGGACGCCGTGTCGCAGAAGGTCCCCGGGCTCACCGGCGCGCTCACGCTGAGCCCGGTGCAGGCCGGCGGGTCCGACGCGGTCGTCAAGCAGTCGACGTGGAACGCCGGGACGTCGACGCTCACGGTCCCGGCCCGCACCGTGGCGGTCTTCGTCCAGGCGCACTGACGCGGCGCACGACGCGAAGGAGCCCCGGGGAGGCATGGTCTCCCCGGGGCTCCTTGCATGAGCGGGCGAGCATGACGGGAAGGTGGCGAGCCGGACGCGTCGGTGCGGGTCTACGTTGGACCGGTGACCGACATGACGTACCGACAGCTCGGCGACAGCGGCCTCACCGTCTCGACGGTGGGTCTCGGCTGCAACAACTTCGGCCGCCGCATCGACCAGGAGGCGACGAACGCCGTCGTCCGCACGGCGATCGACGCGGGCATCACCCTCTTCGACACGGCCGACATCTACGGCCAGGGGGCCAGCGAGGAGATGCTGGGCCTCGCCCTGGGCGCCGAGCGCGAGAACGTCGTCGTCGCGACGAAGTTCGGCATGGACATGCAGGGCTCGAACGGGCCCGACTGGGGCGTGCGCGGCTCGCGGCGGTACATCCGCAAGGCCGTCGAGGCCAGCCTGCGCCGCCTCGGCACCGACTGGATCGACCTCTACCAGCTGCACCGCCCCGACCCCGTCACGCCGATCGAGGAGACCCTCGCCGCCCTCCACGAGCTCGTCCTCGAGGGCAAGGTGCGCTACATCGGCAGCAGCAACTTCAGCGGCTGGCAGGTCGTCGACGCCGACTGGACCGCACGCGCCGCTGGAGGCTCGCGGTTCGTCTCGGCCCAGAACGAGTACTCGCTGCTCGAGCGCGACGTCGAGGACGAGCTCGTGCCCGCGTGCGAGCACGTCGGGGTCGGCCTGCTGCCGTTCTTCCCGCTCGCGAGCGGTCTGCTCACCGGCAAGTACCGACGCGGCGAGGCGGCGCCGGAAGGCACCCGCCTGGCCGGCAACGCCGAGCGGCTCGCCGGCGCCGACTGGGACACCGTCGAGGCCCTCGAGGCGTTCGCCGCCCGGCGCGGCCTGCGGCTCATCGACGTCGCCATCGGCGGCCTGGCCGCACAGCCGGCCGTCGCGTCGGTCATCGCCGGTGCGACTC
>JAEXXY010000466.1 GCA_023451855.1 Actinomycetes bacterium | reverse complement strand
ATGCCACTGTCCGGCGGCTGCGTCAACTGCAGCTGAGTTCGGGCGCCTGGGGCGGCCGCGACGGCGCCTGGTGCGGCACCCCCGTCCGGGCAGCGGGATCTGAGTGCGCGGAGCCCCTGCCGCGCACCCAGATACCCCTGCTGGCCCGGACGTCGGCAGCCGATGTCGCGACTGCCAGCGTCCGGAGGCCTACCCCCGGTGCGGCCGTCGTCTCCCCTCCCAAGGTCGACGACGACGCTCCCACCAAGGATGGGCGGCACGGCCCGCGGACACTAGGTGTCGGAAACGACACCCCCGGCCGTTCCTACGACCGCGGCGCGATGCTGCCCGGCGCGCCGGTGGCTGCCCACCACGCGGTCGCCGCCGCCCGTCCGTGGAGGCCGGTCTTGGCGTAGACGGAGGACAGGTGCTTGCGGACTGTGCGCTCGGTCAGCCCGAGGCGGTGGCCGATGGCGTGGCTCGTCAGGCCCTGGGCCGCGAGCGTGAGCACCTGTCGCTCGCGCGCGGTCAGCGTCGGGAGCTGCGCGGCAGCGGTCCCGACGCCGCCGTCCGCTCCGGCACCGTTCAAGCCGTTGCTGCCCGCGCTTTCGTCGTCGCCCTCTACGGCGGCCAGCCGAGCGAGCGCCGCCTTGAGCCGGACGTTGAGCGTCAGGGCTGGCGCGATGATGCTCTGGATCACGGCGAGCGCGTCGAGGTCGTCGTCGGAGAAGTCGCGACGGTCGCGGTGCAGCCCGAGGAACACGAGGTCGGTCTCGCCGAGGTGCAGCGCGATGGCGGCGGGGAAGTGGCCGCCACCCGGCAACCAGCCGTGCATCGCGTCGAACTCCGGCGTGTCCCAGAACTGCTCGATGCGCACCTGGTCGCTCGTGCGGATCGGGCCGTTGACGCCAATGTGGCGCATGGCGCCGATCGACGGGTGGCTGGCGGCGTACTGCGCCGCGCGTTGCGCCTGATCCGGCGGCACCACGCACCCCTCTGAGGTGACAACGGCCGGGGCCTCACTGGTCTGCACGTTCGGCCCGAACGACGTGAGCCCCGCTCCCCCGTCGGCCCCGAGGACCACCTCGATGCGCCGGACGAGCTCCTCGGCGAACGGCTCGTCGGCGGCCGCCTGGCGGGCGATGTCGACGGCGAGTCGCAGGACGTCCGCCTCGCGCGGGTGTCCAGCGCCGAGCAGGGTCGCGGCCTGTCGCGTGCTCATCGCGCTCCGATCGACTGCGAGATCGTCGAGGTGTCCGGCCCGACGATCGTAGGAGCGGCCTGCAGGCCTTTGCGGCGGTTTGTCGAGGTTACCCTGGCCTGCCGACAGCCTCACGGTGGCCGAGATCGCAGCACACTCCGGTCGAGCCTGAAGGTAGCTACCCATGACGGAAGATGGAAGAGGTGGGGTTGGGGATCCGTCACTTCACCCTGGCACTGCACTCACGCGCTGACCATCGGTTGAACGGCCGTCAGTCGTTGTGCAATGGCTCCTGACCAAGATTGCGACTTGTTCCAAGAGCTGGTGTGGCTCTTGCGAGAGGTCCAAGGCCGACAGTGAACTCGCACGAAACTGCCTTTCACGTCGTGGACCTGCGGCGACTCGTCTCCCTTCGCATACACAGGCGCGCCAACGCGACTGAGCATCACGAGATCACATGCATGATTCAATATCGCGCACAACGTAGACCAACACTGTGCCGCCGGATGAGCTGCCAATACCCGTTTCGCGGACGCCTCGGTGTCCAGTTCCCAGGTTCTGTCGGACCCCACCTCTAGGGTTGGTGACCATGAGTATCAGTGCCACCATTTTGGGGTCCTCGCGAGCCTCGACTCCGCTCGCAACCTTGATCAATTCCGGCTGCAAGGCTGTCGGCGGCATCTTCCGCCTCGACTATGCCCAAGCGGTGGTTCTGACCGACGACTGGCGCAAGACGCAGGCCGGAGGCGTGCCGCACGGTGCTTTCCTGCTCGCCGCTGCGGGCACGCAGACGCCGGAGGGTTTTGCACTGGACGACGAGGAGCTGATCCTGCTCCGTGTCAGCGGCACAGCCCCGCTGCCCAACGAGTCCGACCTCGTGCAGACCCGACTCGCCGTCGTGCGTGACGCTGGCGACTCGGGAAAGGGCTTCGATGAGGTCACCGACGAGCTGACCCGCAACGAGCTCCAGCAGTCCGCGTTCGATTGCGAGGTCGTCGGGACCTTTTACACGGAGCCCAATTCCAACGCGATCCTGTTTGGCTCGGACATCGACAACGTCGTCTCATCCGCGCGTTACCAAGTGTTTCTGCCCTCAGAGAAGGTCTTGTCGTGGGTCGCCTCCTACCCGGAGCCGGAGGGGGCCGACGTCCTCATCTTGGGAGCAGTCCGGTTCGCCTCGACCCGCCGTCGTGCTCGCGCGGCTGGGGTTGATTCGGCCGACGTGCACGTCCACATCGACGACTTCATCGCTCGGAAGACCGCTGTGTTCGGCATGACTCGTACCGGCAAGTCCAACACAATCAAGACGCTCGTGACTGCAATCGCCACTCACTCGGCGCGCTCGGGAACCAAGGTGGGACAACTGATCTTTGACCCGCAGGGCGAGTACGCCAACGTGAACGAGCAGGACAAGACTGGTCTTCGGTTGCTGGGTGATGACGACGGCGCTGTGCGGATCTACAAGGTCGACCCGGACCCAATCGACACGAGGGAGAAGACTCTGCGACTGAACTTCTACGACCGCGACGTCCTCGACGCCGTGTGGGGCCTGGTCAGCGATGCGACGGCTCCCGTCAACACGAACTACGCGAAGAGCTTCCGCGCAGCCGACCTCACGGAGCCGGACGTCAACGACCACAGCGCCCACAACCGCTGGGGATGGGCACTAGTGGCCTTCTACGGCCTCCTAGCGAAATGCGGCTTCACTGCGCTGACGCTTCCACAGCCGCTTCGCATCGCGTTTCCTGCCGCAAAGGCGGCCGACTTCCTCGCAGCGAACCCCAACGCCATCGCCCCGGCAGGCCCCGGAAAGTACGAGCTGAACTCGCCCCAGGCGGCACTGTCGCTTGCTACCTGGATCGCCGCACGACCTGACGAGTTTCCGAAGTGGCACGACGAGAACAGTCGCTTCCCCGACATCGCCGGCGTCTACGACTACACCGGCGTCACCTCCGCCATCCGCACGATTCGGCCGTTCCATGGGACGGTGTCCACAGGTGACGTAGCAGAACAGCTCTGGCAGGACATGATCGAAGGTCGCCTTGCGATCGTCGACCTGTCCAGCGGCAACGACCTCGTCGCGAAGGTTATGTCGGAAAGGATCGTCACCCATCTGCTGAATCGCGCCGGCGAGGTCTTCCGCTCCAACCGGGACCCCGTCAGACTTCAGGTCGTTGTGGAGGAAGCGCACAACTTGTTCGAACGCGGCGGCAAGGACGTTGCCGACAACCCGTGGGTCCGCCTCTCCAAGGAGGCCGCCAAGTACAAGATGGGGCTCATCTACGCCACGCAGGAAGTGACTTCTGTCGACCAGCGAATCCTCTCGAACACCTCGAACTGGCTCGTGGCGCACCTGAACTCCGACAAGGAGACGAACGAGTTGTCGCACTACTACGACTTCCGTACTTGGGCTGGGAGCCTTCGTCGTATTGAGGACCAGGGCTTCGTCCGCATGAAGACCCACTCCAGCAAGTACATCGTCCCAGTGCAGATCGCGAAGTTCGACCACGCAATGATCAACGCCGCCCGGGTCGCTGCTGGTCTCGAAGTAGTTGAGGTCGACTAGGCATGCCTTACCCATCTGAGCGCGCTTCCCGGCTGGGCCACGTCCCGGTCGTGAACAGCCAAGCCGTCCATGACGCTTTCTCCCGGTGGGAAGTAGCGCAAGCAACACCGGCGGACGAGAACCGCGTGACGTTGCTGTGTCGTGCCGTCGAGGATCTTGACAACCCTGGAATCTCGGACGCCGTTCGGTTCGCCATCACGGTCGACGGTTCCGACTCCGAGGTGGAAGCGACGCGAGAGCACCCGACCATCAAGGTCGGCTACGTTCGCGTCGCCGCTTCCTTCATCGACCTCGAGAAATTGCACAGGGCCGGCGAGGGCGACTTCGTCGACCCGCATCTGCTGCGCGAGTCGCACAAGCACGCGGCGTTCGACCGCGCGTTGCCCGGCTCCGGGCTCGTGATTCCGGGGTCCACGGGAGTCGACACGTGGCGGCAGGAGTTGGACCGATTCCTCCACGAGACGAAGTTCGACCCGGCCTCAGACCAGACGCTCGCCGACATGCTCCTGGTGCTCCACGGCTCACCTGGTGCCCCCGCGGCCACCGCACCTCTTCGGCGCTGCCCGTCGTGCGGTGCGAAGGACACACAGCTTTCCGGCGGGCAGATCGACATCCCCAGAGGCGGGACCGACTGCCCCGAGTGTGGGCAGAAGGTCTATCTCGGTGACGTGCTCCGCACTGAAGAGGAGTACATGCCTGAGGGATCGAACCGCAGCTCGTTGACCCGCATGATGCTGGTCGCCGAGCGCTTGACGTCGCTCGGCTATATGCAGTTACTGTTCGAGGACCCGCACAGTTACAACGTCCTAGGCAAGACGCTGTTCATCACAGACGGCCCCTTGGGCCTGCATGGCACCGTCGCCCCTCTAAAGCGGCGCTTTCAGGACTACCTCGCCGAGTTCGCGAAACTCTGCGCCGCCAACAATCTTCCTGCTTCGCCACTTGTCGTCGGCGTCGAGAAGTCCGGCACCTTCGTCGAACACGCTCAACTCATTTCGCATCTGATTGAGCCGGGACACGTCATGCTGCCGACCACCGAGTACATCAACCGGATCACGGGACGGCCCGCCAACAATCCGTACGGGTCAGACGAGTTCTATGGCCGTCGCTTCATCTACCGCACCCGGAGCGGCGGCATCCTGGTGTTTACCGTCCCTCCGAAGCCGGGCGTGACACCCTATGGGGACCCCGACGGGGAGCTCTGGACGAGTTACCCTACGCTCCGTCCCGTCTGCGAAGTGCTCGACCATGTGCAGACACGGCTGTACGAGAACGCGGTTATTCCAGTGGCACTCGCTCACTCGGCCGCGTCGCTGCCACTCGGCGTCGGCCAGTCCGTACTGCGGGCGCTCGTCCAGCAGTCGCTGGGGCTTCCCACCCGCAGCCAGATTCGACAGACCGGACCCTTCGTAGGGTCGCGCTGACCCTTAGGTGAGCGCGTCGGATACGGGGTTTGACAGGACGATCAGCTCCTTGGCCGATGCGCGCCTGAGCTCTTCCTTGGCTCCCCGCAGGTGCGCGGAGTACAACAACCGGAACTCGGAAACATCTCGAGCTTTATAGAGGCTCTTGATGAGGTCGGCGACGTCGTATGTCAGCACCCAGTTGGTGTTCGCGAAGCCGTTCAGTACCTTCGCGAGCGACCGGTGATCATCCTCGTTGAAGGCGCTCATGTAGAGCGAGCTACCCTTCTCCACGTACGGCGGATCGACGTATGCGAAGACGTTGTCCTTGGGGAGATACTCGCGAAGGCGCGCCGCTCCATCTTGCTTGGTGACGCGGATTCTTCCGCTGAGTTCGGCGATCTTCTCGATGCGCCCGCGGAGAACGTTCTTGTCGAACCTGGCGTCGATCTTGTAGGTGCCCGCCTGCGCGTAGCCGCCAATCACCCCGGCTCCGAGCACCCCGGATCGACTGGTGCGATTGAGGTAGAAGGTGGCGAAGCCAAGAGCCAACGGGTCCGTGTCAGCATCGTGGCGCCGGCGGTAGACCTCGCGCTGCTTTTTCCACTCGTCGATGGTCAGCGGAGCGCTCTCCAGTCGGCCGAGGAATGCATCCGTTTCCTTGACCATCGCCTTCCAGCAAGCGTGGATGGCGGGGTCCAGGTCGTTGATGACGACCGTGCCGACGACCCCTCTTAGCAGGAGTTCGATGCCAGCACCGGCTCCTCCGGCGTATGGCTCGATGTATGTCGGCCTGTCGAGGCTTAGTGCATTGATCGTGGTCTCGAAGAAACCGGCAAGCGTTGCCTTGCCGCCCGGATAACGCAGCGGGCTAGAGTGGGAGCCACGCCGGGCAATAACGTCAACCACGGGGGCTTCCTTCGGTCAGCTTGGACTGTACCCGTACAGTCTAGGGAACCCGTCCGACAGATCCGTGAGCGGCCCACAGCCATGCCGGTCACTTGGTTACTGCCGCGCCGCAGACAGTCCTCACGTCGCAGAACGAGCACTTCGACTTCTCTGGCTTAGGGGTGAAGTCGCGGTCCTTGAGACCTTGGGCCGCTATCGCCACCTGCGCCTCGGCCGAGGCTATCTCGGCGACGGCAATGCTGACCTCGTGCCGGACGGTGGCGCTGAGGTCTTGAATGAAAGCGGCACCAACGGTGAGGCCCTCGCGGCGGCCGGCGTCGGTGTAGATCTGCAACTGCAACGGTTTGAGTTCTTCGCCAAGGGCCGTCTTGTAGTCGACGATGGAGAGGTTGGCAGCCACCCCGTCATGTTCGTCGAAGACGACATCCGCGCGCCCGCTGACGACGACGCCATCGAGGTACAGCTCGAAGGGGCGCTCTGTAGCCCACGTCCGTTGCAGCTCGGCCGTGTTGTCGGTGACGTAGGTCTGGATGAGCTTCCTGGCCTTCTCCCGCATCTCCTTATGGGCCGGCTTATTGGCGAAGGGCAGGAAGAACTCCGAGTCCATCAGCGCATCAATCGCTGCCGAGTCAGGCACAGCTCCCGTCGCCTTGACGTGCTCGGAGATGGTGCGCAGGACGTGGTGGACGGCGTTGCCATAGCCGATCTCGGACTGTACTGGAGGCATGAAGCCCAGTTCGTTGCGGAGCAGGTAGCTCCGCGGGCACTCCATGTAGGCATCAAGCTCGCTGTACGACACGGTGATACTGGTTGGGGCTTCGCCCCGAGGCTCCGCATTGGTCGGCAAGCTGCCACTAACAGCGATCGCCTGCGCTTCGAGGATGTAGGGCGATGGTTGCCGCGACTGGGTGTTGACGCGCTGGTGCGAGGAGAGACCTACCCAGTCACGGGCTCGGGTGAGGGCGACGTAGAAGAGACGGCGTTCCTCCGCGTCTGATCCTTCGTAGCGCGCGGCGTCGAACAGGGTGCGAGGGATCAGCCAGTTCTTCAGCGACCCAGACTTGTCTGAAGGGAATCGGCCTTCCTTCAGGGATGGCAAGAAGACGACGGGCCATTCGAGCCCCTTTGCGCCGTGGATGGTCCCGAGGGCGACTCCATCGCCGAGTATGTCGTTCTCGCCGTCGAAGTCGTCGTAACTGCCGGTCGCGTAGTTCGTCAGGATTAGTGCGAAGTTCTTGTAGAACCACTCGCCTCCGACAGCACCTCCGACCTGCTCCCCCGCATTGTCCGCATCTCGCCGCGAGCGCCGTGTCACTGATTCGTAGTCAGCCATCACCGCTGTGAAGCGTGCGATGGTGCCAAGTCGGTTGCGCTGCATCTCGTCTGCGAGGTCCCAGTTGCGGATGCCGAGGAGGTCGGTCAGCCTGTAGAACTCCCCCACGAGACTCGGTGTCCAGTTCTCGTCGTCACGCTTGGACTTCCACGTTTGCAGGTGTGCGCTCAGGGCCTGCCGCCCGGCGTCATCTAGACCGAAGACGGCTACATAACGGTCGAGGAGTCCGCTCAAATTGACAGCCGCTCGGCTCTTCCACTTGCTAACGCTCCAGTCGATATTCGAGATCCAGGCGAACGTCGCCCCAAAGACCTCCGCCTCGGGCTGCTCGAACAGGCCAGTGCGCCCACCCGGCTGCACGGGGATATTCGAGAGCGCGAGGGCATCCAGGATTCGCGTGTACGCCGTCTTGCCGCGCACGAGGATGGCGATATCTCGGTAGCGGACGCCGTCCTTGTGAAGTGCCTCGATGTCGAGCGCGATCGAGTCGGCCTCGTCCTGCTCCATCAGGTGACCGATTGCGATGGAAACCGAGGGCCCGTCGGACGGTCGGACTGCGGTCATCTCCTTGTCGATGCGTCCAGGAATAGACTTCGCGAACTCATTGGCGAGCGCGACGATGTCCGGTCGCGACCGCCGGTTCGCCAGCAGCTCGAACTTCGACACGTTGGGGTAGCGAGTAGCGAAGGCGACAATGTTCGCTACGTGCGAGCCACGCCACTGGTAGATCGCCTGATCGTCGTCACCGACCACAACCACGTCGGCGGATCCATTGGGCTTCGCCAGTAGCTCAATAAGTCGCTCTTGAGCAGGGTTCACGTCCTGATACTCATCGACGATCAGGTGCTTCAGGTGGGCCGTCACCGCCGCATGCACAAGAGGGATTTCGAGCGCGCGAACGGCCTCGACAATCTGGGTGCCAAACGACATGAAACGGTAGTTGTCGAGCATCGCGTAGTACTTGACCACCGCGTCTTTGAAGGTACCGTCCGGGATGGCATCGAGAGCCATATACTCGTTCTCCACGACATCGACGGACTGCTGGAACAACTCGATGCCAGAGAAGACTCGATTGTGCCGGTCGAACTGGCGCAGCCCGAGACGGTAGGCCTCGCGATACAGCAGATTGGTCAGTTGGTTCGGGTCGAGCGGTGTGTAGGTCTCGAACCGCGGCACGTACGTTTGGAGGAGGCGGAAGCAGTAACCGTGGATGGTCCCGACGTAGAGGTGCCCGAGTTTGTCCGTTGCGGACGGTCCGAGGAGGGCAACCGACCGCTCTCGGATACGCTCCTTCAACTCCTCGGCTGCTTTCTCGGTGAACGTGAAGGCCACGATCGACTCCGGCTGCTCGCCGTCCTTGAGGAGCGAGGCCACGCGCTGGGAGACGACCTCGGTCTTGCCCGAGCCTGCGGCCGCGATGATCTGCACGTGCCCACCCCGGTGAGCGACCGCAGCCGCCGCCTCGCCTTCGAGGACCGGGATCGTGTTGGTGGCAGGTACGGTCATGGCTCAAGGCTATGGGAGGAGGCGTCCGGGTTCGCCCGCTATGTGCGAGTCTCCACCGATAGCCTTGCCGTGCACGACGAACGAGAGTGGGGACGCATGACTGACGAGCCAGCCAAGGTCGATCTGGAGACGCCTGACGTGGCCGCTGAGAACCGGGCTGCGCTCGCACGGCTTTTTCCTGGCGTCCTCGCCGACGGCGTCCTCGATGCTACGAAGCTTGGCGAGCTGTTGGACATGGCCGTCGCACAGGTTGCGGACGAGCGCGAGCGCTACGGCCTCCAATGGGCGGGGAAGTCAGAGGCCCTCCGTTGCTTGCTCACGCCAAGTCGCGCGACCCTGGTGCCTGACCTCGACCAATCCAACGACTTCGACAACGCAAGGAACGTCTTCATCGAGGGCGACAACCTGGAGGTGCTAAAACTCCTCCAGAAGGCGTACAACGACAGGGTCAAACTCATCTACATCGATCCGCCATATAACACGGGGCGCGACTTCGTTTATACGGATGACTTCAGCGACACCACACGCCGCTACCTCGAGTGGTCAGGACAGGTCGACGCAAGCGGCAGACGAAGGTCGGCCAGCAACGATGCCGCAAGCGGGCGACTACACAGCAAATGGCTGTCGATGATGCTCCCTCGCCTCGTGCTGGCCCGTAACCTCCTCACTCCGGGCGGCGTACTTCTTGTGTCGATCAACGACGTCGAGATGCCCAGCCTGGTGCACCTACTTCGCGAGGTCTTCGGACCTGAGAACCACCTAGCCACCTTCGTTTGGAACAATGACGGCAACATCGAGCAGCAAAGCGCCTTGAAGGTCAACCACGAATACATCGTCGCGTTTGCACGCGACATCGAGCAAGTCGAGCGACCAAAGGTCATTGACCCAAACATCGGTGAAGATAGCAAACTTTTCAACGATCAGATTGAGAACTCAATCACCAAGAACGGTCCCGCTAATCCGCCAAGTGAGGTGCTTCTTCCCGCCGGTTTTCCCGCGTCCAGTGCCAAATTTGAGGTGGTGCCACGCACCAACACATGGCCCCACGTCCTCGACCCAATCAAGGTCGAAGGTGGCGTGCTGTCAACGCCAGCGCGGGTTTTCAGCGGATGGAGTTCGAAACGTCTCCTGGAGCTATTCATTTCGAATGGCTTCGTACCGATCGGGGACGCGGAGGGGAAGTCGACCTGGTTCGCCATCACGCCGACTGGGGCGATCTACGGGTACAAGAAACGAAGCGAGGCCCAAGGGCACGTGTTGACAGTGCTCCGCAACCTCGGCACCACCAAGGCCTCGAGTTCTCGCATGGCGAGGGAGTGGGGCGTGGTCTTCGACTTCCCCAAACCGGAGCGCCTCATCCAGTACCTCGTGTCCGTGTTCACTGCCGCTGACGACCTCGTGATGGACTTCTTCGCCGGCTCTGGTTCAACGGCTCACGGCGTCGCCCTACAGAACGCTGAGGACGGGGGCTCCCGCCGATACTTGCTGGTGAACATCCCCGAGCCGACGGGTCCTGAGTCGGCCGCGCGCAAGGCTGGCTTCGAGACGGTCGCCGAGATCACCTACAAGCGAATCGCCGCGGTGCGGGCCCATGTGAAGGGCGCTGCCGACACTGGGCTCCGCGTCTATCGCCTCACCGAAAGCTCCTTTCACGATTCTGCTCCTAATGACGGAGAGTTGATACTTAGCTCATCGACCCTTCGAGAGGGCGTTGACAACCCGTACGCAGTAGCGGCGGAGATCCTGCTGAAGGAGGGCGTCCCGCTCGACTACGAGTGGGTGGAGCACGAGCTCGGCAAGGTTTCGGCGCAGCTCTCAGGCCAGGTGGCTGTCGTCGCCGGCGAAGGTATCGACGTCGCTACTGCCGAGAAGGTCTTCGATTTGGACCCGAAGCCCAACGTCGTTGTCTTTCTTGAGGATGATCTCGCCGGCCAGGACGCGCTGAAGGCAAACCTCGTGGCGAACGCCAAGTCTCGCGGCATCACGGTTAAGACGGTTTGATGCCGGTCGAGATCAAGTTCGACGGCGGCCAGCAGTACCAGTTGGATGCGATTGAGGCCGTTCTCGAAGTCTTCAACGGCAACGAGGAGCAAGGTCGCTCCGAGGTAGCAGATCTCGTCCTCGATGACGGGACACTCGACGCGCTGGACCGGATGGTCATCGGGAATCAGCTCGTGCTGTCGTCCGAGCAGTTGCGCAGGAATCTCCGCGCGGTCCAAGACAAGCCGGCACCCACGGAGGACGGGGGCGAGGTTCCCGCGATCCCCAAGGGCTTGCGCCAGAACTGGACGGACGGTGAAACCGTGCCGGACCTCAGCGTCGAAATGGAAACCGGAACCGGCAAGACCTACGTCTACCTCCGAACCTGCCTGGAGATGCACAAGAGGTACGGCTTCTCTAAGTTCGTCATCGTGGTGCCCGGTAAGGCCATTCGAGAGGGTGTTAAGTCAAGCCTCGCGATGCTCAAACCGCACTTCAAGGAGCTGTACCCAGACTCGCAATACGAGTTCATGGTGTGGGACTCAGCTAAGCGACAGATGGCCAGCGACTTCGTCCGTGATGCCAGCCTGAAGATCATGGTCATCAACCTGGAGGCGTTTCGCACAGAGGGCAACATCTTCCGGCGCAAGGACCCCGAGTTCAACGGTGGGTATGCGCCTCACGAACTGATTGGTGCCGCGCGCCCGGTCGTCATCATGGACGAGCCGCAGAACATGGAGTCCGCCGGCAGCAAGGAAGCCATTGAGCAACTCAACCCTTTAGCTCGGCTTCGTTACTCCGCCACTCACAAAGACTTGAAGCACCTCGTCTACCGCCTCACGCCGGTCGACGCGTACGACCTGCGACTGGTCAAGCGCATCGGTGTTCTGTCAGTGACCAAGGACGAGGACCTAAACGGCGCATATGTAGAGGTCTCGAAGATCAACGCGACGCCGGACGGTGTGACCGCGACCGCCAAGATCTTCAAGACCACCGCGGACAAGACGAAGCTAACTCGGATCACCTTGCGCAAGGACATGGACCTGTTCGACGAGAGCGGTCAGCGCGGCGCCTATCAAGGTTGGTCGGTCGAGGACATCCACGCTGGCCAGGACGGCGAGCGAGGTTATGTCGAGTTCGGGAACCGCACTCTCGTCCATGAAGGTGTCGGAACCACTTCCGAGGAGGAGCAGCATCAACGACTGATGCTCCGCCAGGCGATTGAGAGTCACTTCGAGAAGGAACTCCAACTCAAGCTCCAGCTGCGGCGTGGCCTCATCACTACCGCATTAAAGCCGCTCACCTTGTTCTTCATCGACTCGGTAGCGAACTATCACCCTGCCGACGGAAAGCTCCGCCGGTGGTTCGAGCAGGAATACGAGATCGTGCGGTCCGATGCCAGATTCCGTTCGCTCGACATGCCCGACATCGATGTCGTCCACGACGGCTACTTCGCAGCCTCCAACAAGGGCGTCCCGAAGGATGTGACCAAGCGAGGTCTGGAGAGCGCAGAGGTGGAGTCAGCCCTGCAGCGCATCATGCAGAACAAGGAACGGCTGCTTAGCTTCGAGGAGCCGCTGCGATTCATCTTCAGCTACGCGGCGCTCGCCGAGGGCTGGGACAACCCCAACGTCTTCACCGTCTGCAACCTCCAGCACGGCCGCTCAGAGATGCGCAAGCGTCAGCAGATCGGTCGAGGTTTGCGCCTGCCCGTTATGGTCAACGGCGAGCGTTGCCGCAACGATGACATCAACGTGGTGACCGTCATCGCTCACGAGGACTTCTCGAAGTTCGCCGGCGACCTCCAGAAGGAGATCGAAGACGAGACCGGCATCAAGTTCACCGGCCGGATCGTGGACCTGAAGAAGGACAAGATCAAGCTTAAGCTCAAGGAGAAGGTGCTGCTCGACCCGCAGTTCATCGAACTGTGGGACAAGATCTCGAAGAAGACTACCTACGAGTTGGCGTTCTCGACAGACGATGTCGTCCGCGGTGCGGTGCGCCGCATCAACGCTATGCCCGCCATCGAGCCCGTCAAGTTCCGCGTCTCGAAAAATGTTGTCGCCCTCAGCACTCAGGGCATCGCATCAGGCGACGCGCATGACCGAGGGAACGTCGTCGTCGACGGAGCCCGAAAACTGCCCGATGTGGTCGGCGAACTCACGCGGCGAGTTCCGCTCACTCGCGCGACCATCGTTCGCATCCTCTCCGAGATTGAGAACCTGGACCAGGTGAAGCTCAACCCATCTGTCTTCATGGACCAAGTCGAACGCGCGATGAAGGAGGCCCTGTACGCACAAGAGACCGAAGGCATCGTCTACAAACCCACAGGCGAGTCCTGGCGGGCCGAACTGTTCAAGGACTGGCACCAGGCAGAGACGATCGCCCCCGCCTCGATGGTCTTGGACGTCACAAAGAGCATCACCGACAAGATCGTGTGCGACTCGGGTATCGAGAAGTCCTTCGCGCAGTTCCTTGAGGATCGGCCCGACGTGCCGTTGTTCATCAAGCTGCCGCACTGGTTCAAGATTGACACCCCGCTTCATGGCTACAACCCAGACTGGGCCATCGTGCGCGAACACCCAGAGGGCAGTCACCTCTACCTCGTCCGGGAGACAAAGGGCACTGACAAGCTCGAAGAACTCCAGTGGGAGTCAGAAGGGTGGAAGATCAAGTTCGGCACGGCCCACTTTGAGAGGATCAAGGTCGACTACTTTTGGGGAAATGACCCCGAAGTGCTCATTGAGGTCTCCCCGGACTTTGAAAGCCACGGAAATCCGTGAGGGCCCGCCACTGGATGCGCCGACGCCGAATGGGGTGAAACTGGGGAGACGACCTGCGGGTCGGTGATCTCGCCGATGAACTGTCCGCCGGTTTCGTTGCGGAAGGCCATGAACTTGGTCTCGCCGGTCTCGCGGTCGGTGATGAACTTGCCGACGTACAGCGTCGGGTCGTCGATGCGTCGGGCGCCGGCGATGTCGTACGGGCCGAGGGGCGACTCCGCCGACGCGATCCACACCCCGCCCTCGGTCCCCGTCGCCTTGAGCCGGTCCGAGGCATCCCCCGCCATGCAGTTGAACAGCAGCACCTGGCGACCGTCCACGGCGAACGGCTGGAGCACCTCGAGCTGCCCGAAGCCGGTACCCGGCGACGATAGTGGCGGCCGCAGCTCCCAGTTCTCCAGGTCGGCCGACCACGCGTGCCCCACCACCCCGCGGTCCACCCGGTCCGAAGGATCGGCAGAAGGCCCCTCAGCAGACCGTGCCGTGATGAGCATGTGCCACCCGTCCCCGTCAGGATCGGCGAACACCCACGGGTCGCGGAACGCCTCGTCGTGCCAGTTCCCCTCGGGCGCCGGCGCCCACTTCTCGTAGATCTCCCCGTCAGCCTGAAGCACCGGCCCCGGCGCCTTGTCCCAGACCATCAGGTCAGAAGACGTCGCATACCCGATCGACTGCACGTTCGCCCCGAACGAGTTCAGCGACGCCCCCGTGTAGAACATGAACCACCGCCCGTCCGGGTGCCGCACCACCGACCCGGTCCACGTCGCGAGGTCGTCGAACGCCGGCGCGTCCGAGCGCACGAGCGCGTCCACCACCCGCTCCCACTTCACCAGGTCGTGCGACACCGCGTGCCCGATCGACGCCCGGTAGTGCCGCGCGTGCGGATCCTTGAGCGCACGCGATGCGTAGAGGAAGAACAGGTGGTACTGCTCGCCGTCGTCGACGGTCCAGAAGTCCCACACCCAGGCCTCGGGCAGACGGAACACGATTCAGCCTTTCACGCCGGAGCTGGCGATGGAGTTGATGAAGGCCCGCTGGAAGGCCACGAACAGGACGAGCACCGGCGCGGTGATCATCGTCGCGTAGGCCATGATCTGCCCCCACGACACGTTGAGCTGCTTGAAGTAGTCGATGCCCACCATGACCGGCCGCAGCTCCTCCGACTGCACCGCCATGAGCGGCCACAGGTACTGGTTCCACGTAGGCAGGAAGGTGAGGATCGCGACCGTCGCCACGGCCGGCCCCGACAGCGGCATGACGATGCTGCGGTAGATGCGGAACCACCCCGCCCCGTCCACGCGCGCCGCCTCGTCGAGCTCCTTCGGGATGCTGTCGAAGAACTGGTAGAAGAGGAAGATCGAGAACGCGTTCGCCACGAACGGCACGATCTGCACCTGGTACGTGTCGAGCCAGCCCTCGCTGATCCCGTCGGGCCCGAGGAACGGCAGCTTGTTCGACCACCACAGCAGCGGCAGCGCCAGCGTCTCGAACGGCACGATGAGCGTCGCGAGGATGACCCCGAGCACCCATCCGCTGCCTTTGAAGGTGATTCGCGACAGCGCGAAGGCCGCCATCGAGTTGACGACCACCCCGCCCACCACGGTGACGACCGAGATGACGACGGAGTTCGTCATGAAGGTCGCGAACGGCACGCGTCCGAACACGCCCGTGTAGTTGTCGAGCGACAGGTCACCGACGGGCAGGAACGCCTTGATCCCGCCGAGGTCGCCGAAGATCTGCAGGTCGGGCTTGAAGCTCGACACGACCATGAACAGCAGCGGCAGCCCGAACACGAGGCACAGCGCGACCCGCAGGAGCACGCCGAGCGCCACACGCGTCCGGCCCCCTCGAGCGTCGGGCCGGGTCGCCGAACCGCGCCGCTTGCCGGACGCGTGGGCACCCGAGGGTGCGGTGGCACCCGTGGGTGCGGTGGTTGCGGTCATCGCGTGGCCTCCTTGTCACGGGTGAGGAACCGCTGGACGAGGGTCACGAGCAGCACGAGGACGAAGAACACGAGCGAGATCGCCGACGCGTATCCCGTCTGCTGCTGCTGGAACCCGGTGCGCACGGCCATGAGCACGACCGTCGACGTCGAGTCGAGCGGCCCGCCCTGGGTCATGATGTTGACCTGCGTGAACAGGGCGAACGCCGCGATGGTGATGGTGATGAGGATGAACGTGCGGGTGTTGCGCAGCCCCGGCCACGTGACGTAGCGGAACTTGTCCCACCGCCCCGCGCCGTCGAGCTCGGCCGCCTCGTACAGCTCGCCCGGGATCGTCTGCAGGCCGGCGAGCCAGATGACCATGTGGAAGCCCATCGCCTGCCACGCCGACATGAGGATGATCGCGAGCAGCGCCGTCCTCGGGTCGCCGAGCCAGTCCGGCCCGACGATCCCGAACTTCAGCAGCACCTGGTTGATGAGCCCGTTCGGCTGGTACATGAACAGCCACAGCATCGACACGACGACCATCGAGGTGACGACCGGCAGGAAGTACACGGTGCGGAAGAAGTTCGTGCCGCGCATCTTGACGTTGACGAGCAGCGCCAGCCCGAGCGCGCACGCCGACTGCACCGGCACGATGACGATCGCGAAAACGATCGTGTTGCGCAGCGAGGCCCAGAAGGTGTCGTCGGAGAAGAGCCGCACGAAGTTGTCGACGCCGATGAACTCGGCCGGCCGCGGCGAGATGAGCCGCGCGTTGGTGAACGCGAGCCCGAACGTCAGCCCGATCGGGATGAGCAGGAACGTGATCAGCAGGATCGCGGCCGGCAGCAGCATGAGCAGCGCCACTGTCATCGACGAGCGGCTTCCCTTGATGTGCTGGTCTTTTCCGACGGACGCGTGAGCCCGCTTCGCGGCACGACGCCCGCCGGACGCGTCGGCCGGGGACGTCCCGCCCGACGCGCCGCCTGACGCGCCGCCTGACGAACCTGACGCGTCGGGCGTGGGACCGCCCGGGGTGGAGGTGATGGTCGACATGTCAGCTCACTGGAAGTAGCCGTTGGACTTCTGGTTCGCGTCGATGTCCTTGACCGCCTGGTCGAGCGCGGTCTTCGGGTCGGCGCCGTTGAGGATGTCCTGCGCGGTCTTCGTGAACTCCGTGGCGATGAACGGGTAGCCGGGCGTCACGGGGCGCAGCACGGCGAACTTCTTCGAGTACTCGCGGAACACCTGGTTCTCGCCGCCCTGGCCGTAGCCCTCGACCTGCTCGGCCGCGGCGTCGGTGGCCGGGATGTTGTTCGTGTCGCGGGCGACGCCGGCCACGTACTTGTCCTGCGCGGCGAACTTCATGTAGTCCTGCGCGCCGGCCGGGTCGGAGCAGTTCGTCGAGACGCCCCACTGCCACGACGCGCCACCGATCTTCGGGCCGTTGCCGAGGTCCGGCGGCGGGAGGAAGAGCGTGTCCTTGCCGAAGGCCTTGCGGGTGTCGACGGCGGTCCACGTGCCGTTGTAGAGGATCGCGGACTTGCCGGCGATGAAGTCCTTGGCCGGGTCGGCGCCCGACTTCAGCGGCGCGAGCCCGTCGGTGACGAGGCTGCGGAACCACTTCGCCCACTCGACGGCCTTGGGCCCGTTGAGCGCACCCTCGGCCGACTTGTAGTCGGTGCGGTTGATGAGGTCGCCGCCGAAGCTCTGCAGCATCGGCGAGTACGCGTACGGCCACCACTCGCCGGTGAAGCTCGTCGCGAGGTCGAGCGGGTACTGGTACTTGCCCGACGCCTTGAGCTTCTTCAGCGCGGCCCCGAACTCGTCCTTCGTCCACGGGGCGTCGACGGTCGGGATGCGGATGCCGGCGGCGTCGAGGATCGACTTGCGCGTGACCATGACGAGCGCGACGTCGTAGTAGCCGTAGGAGTACGTCTTGTTCTCGAACTTGCCGACGGTGCTCGGCAGGAACTTCGACAGCGTCGGGTCGAGGCCCTCGAGCGGCGCGAGGTAGCCGGCCCAGGCCCAGTTCGGCACGTTCGGGCCGTCGATGTCGAGGATGCACGGCAGCTTCTTGCTCGCCGCGGCGGCCACGACCGACTGGTTGTAGGAGTCCTGCGGGAACGCCTGCACCTTGACCTTGTACTTGGTCTGGCTCGCGTTGTAGTCGGTGACGATCTTCTGGATCGCGGCGAGCTCGGCCTTGTTGCCGGCGTTGTGCGTCCACATCGTCAGCTCTCCCCCGGCGCCGCCCGAGGCGCTGCTGCTGCCCTTGGAGCAGGCGGCGAGGGACAGCGGGAGGGCTGCGGCGAGGAGGCCGACGGCGAGGCGGCGGCGGTGGGTCGAGGTGAGCGTCATTGGTTCCTCCGGTGGTCAGGCCAGCTGGCTGCTAAAACCTTTCAGCACGAAACGGTAGGGCAGGGTTCGGGCGTCGCGCAAGAGATTGCTAAAACCTTTTCACCAGCAGATATGCGGACGACGCCTCCGGATGCGTGGGGTACGCTGGCACGGCGGCGCCACGGTGGGCCGTCCGTCGGGTGCTCGTCGCGCTCCACGGCTGCTCTCGACGAAGAGGTGTGGGTGAACAAGCGACCGACGCTTGCCGACGTCGCCGCGAAGGCCGGCCTGTCCAAGACGGCGGTGAGCCTCGTGCTCAACAACCGCCCTGGCTCGCGCCTGTCCGACGACGCCGTCTCCCGCATCCACGACGCCGCCCGCGAGCTCAAGTACCGCCCCAACCCCGCCGCCCGCTCGCTGCGCCTCGGCCGCACCGGCACCATCGGCTTCATCTCCGACGAGGTGACGATCACCCGGTTCGCCTCGGCCATGATCCGCGGCCTGCTCGACGTCGGCGACGAGCACGACCACGGCGTCCTCATCGCCGAGACCGGCGACCACCCCAAGCAGCTGGCCAAGGCCCTCGAGTCGATGGTCGACCGACGCGTGGACGGCATCGTCTTCGGCGCCCTGACCGCGCGCCTGCTCGACCTGCCCGACCTGCCCGACGACATGCGCGCCGTCACCGTCAACTGCGTCAACCCGGCCGTGCCGGCCGCGGTGCTCCCCTCCGAGGAAGAGGCCGGGTACGCCGTCGCCCGACAGCTGCTCGACGCCGGTCACGGCGCCGGCATCGGCATCATCGGCAACGCGCCCCGGGCCTGCAGCGACCCCCACATCTCGGTGACGATCCCCCGACGCTTCGCCGGCATCCACCGCGCGCTGCGCGAGGCGGGCGTCACCCCGGTCGCCGTCGCCGACGCCGAGTACTGGGAGCCGTGGCACGGCTACGACGCCACGATGGAGGTGCTCGAGTCGGGCGCACCCGTCACCGGGCTCATCTGCCTCAACGACCGCGTCGCCCTCGGTGCACAGCAGGCCTTGCAGGAGAAGGGACTTCGTGTTCCCGACGACGTGTCCATCGCATCCTTCGACGACGACGAGATCGCGTCCTACCTGCGGCCCGCGCTCACCACGGCACGCCTGCCCTACGAGGAGATGGGCCGCCAGGCCATGCAGATCGTCCTCGCCGAGCACCCCGAGCCCGGCGAGCGCCTCGTCGAGATGCCCCTGCAGGTTCGCGGCTCCATCCGCACCCTCACCAGACCGCCGGCCCGCCTGACGCGTCAGGCGTAGGGCCCGCCTGATGCGCCCGAGCGCACACCGGCATGCCCAGACCCGCACGCGCACGCCGGACGCGCCCCCGTTACCGCTGCGCCCCAGGCGAAACGCCGTCCTTCTTCATCGGGTGAGCACGGCGCCTTGTGGACCACACCAGCACCTCTCCGTACCGCGTCAGCCCTGCGCCATCCTCCTCGTTCGTCGAGTCAGCTGCTGGCCACACACGTCCCACAAGAAGGCCGGTCGCACGCCGAAGCCCCGCCTGGAGCTGGCGGAACCTGAGTGCTCGTTCGCCGACACCACTGTCAGTGGTCGAACATATGTTCTATACATGGCACCGGACCCCACGACGCTCGAGCTCCTCAGGAGCCGGCTCACCGACCTCGAGGCGCGGCAGCGCGCCACGGGCGGTGTGGCCGAGCGGGCGTTCTGGGAGCAAGTCACCGGAGGTCCGGGGTCGACCTCGGCGTCCGGATCTGTGTCCCGATCAACGTCCGGATCCGCATCAGCGACTCCATACCCGACCGCATCGGTGGCATCGTCAGGCACGTCCGCTTCGGCTCGTCGCCCGGCGCGGCCGCGACGTGAGGCGCCACAGGCGCGGCCCGCACCGATCGGCGCCGGTCCGTGGGCGGGGCTGCCGCCGGAGTCGCTCGCCTCGCTCGGCGCGGAGGGCTTGTCCTGGCTCGACGCTGCCGGCTACGACGAGATGGTTGGTGACCCCACGTGGATCGAGGCCACGGCCCGTCGCGGCGAGGAACGGGCCGAACGCGAGGCCCGAGCCGGCGGCCCGGGCGCTGCCGATCACCATGAGACGATCGCGTGCGAGGCGCTCACCGGTTTCGACCTGACCCCGCATGCCGAGGCCGACCTCATCGCGGCCGCCGAGCGGATCGCGCACCAGCGACGCTCGCAGGAGGTCGCGCTGGTCGGCATCGTCACCGAACTCGTCTCACGCGGGGTCCAGGCACCCGACGGGCTGTCCCGCGCCGACTGGCTGCGTCGCCACGACCCCTCGCTCACCGCGGGGCAGGCGGCGGCCTTCGTCACGGTCGGAACGGCGCTGGCCCGGGCCCGGTGGGCTCGTCTGCGCCTCCTCGTCCTCACCCAGCAGGTCACCGTCGGCCACGCCGCCCAGATCGTGCTCTTCGACGAGCGCACCAGCCCCGTCGCCGATCCCCACGACCTCGCCACCGCGCTGGGCGACCTCACCGAGCAGGCCACCCGGCTTCGGCCCGAAGAGCTGGCACGCCTCGTCCGCCACCATTCCGAGCAGATCCGTCCGCCCCGCGACGAGGACCGCCTCGACCGTGGTCGCCGTGAGGCCCGTGGGCTCTGGTTCACCACGCCGGACCGCACCGGGATGGTCGGGTTGCGCGGGACGCTCGACCCCGAGGGGGCGGCCGTCCTCAAGGCCGCCATCGACCCGCTCGCCGCTCCGTGCCCCGAGGTCGACGAGCGCGGCCGGACGACCTCTCCCGACACCCGCACACCCGCGCGTCGGCGCCTCGAGGCACTGCTCACGATCGTGCAGCGGGGGGTCGCCTCCGCCGAGGGCGTCCCGACCACCGACAAGGCCAAGGTCGTCGTCCTCATCGACCTCGACGCCCTGGTGGGCGAGGTCCGAGGTACCGGAACGACGCTCACCGGCGACGTCCTGTCGCCCAGTGTGGTCCGCCGAATGGCCTGCGACGCCGAGATCATCCCCATGGTGCTCGGCTCCGACAGCGAACCCCTCGACGTCGGGCGCGGCCGGCGCCTCTTCACCCGCGGCCAGCGCCTGGCTCTGATCGCCCGCGACCGAGGATGCAGCTTCGTCGGGTGCAGCGTGCCGGCCACCTGGTGCGACGCCCACCACGTCGTGCCCTGGCATCGCGGCGGCCCCACGTCGGTCGGCAACGGGGCGCTGCTGTGCCCGCGCCACCACACCGAGGTGCACGAGCGCGACCTCACCGCGACGGTCACGGCCGCCGGCGTCACCTGGCACACCTGAGGCTCACGCCCCGCACCCTGCCGACGCCGGCGGGCGCTCGGCCTGTCCGCCAGGCCGAACGGGCGCGCGGCGTCCCCGCGCCGGAAGGGACCGCACGCCCTGAAAGCCCACCTCTTCAAGGGGCATCGCGTGGCATCCGCACACCGGCAGGGACCGCGCGATGGACGCCCACCTCGTCAAAGACACCGCGCGGGGTCCCCACACCGGAGGGGGACCGCGCGCGCTGGACGCCCACCTCTCCAGTGGCATCGGGCGGCGCGGCGGCCCACGCCGGAAGGGACCGCGCGCCCTGGAAGCCCACTTCTCCAGTGGCATCGCGCTGCGGGCACCCATTCGCCGGGTCGGAGCGAGTCGACCGCTGGGCATCGGCTTGCGCCCATTCGCGCGCCCGTGGCTGACAGGATCGTGGACCATGACGAAGACGGTGTGGCTCGTCCCCCACACGCACTGGGACCGCGAGTGGTACGAGCCCTTCCAGCGCTTCCGGCTCCGCCTCGTCGACCTCATGGACGACGTCGTGGCCCGTGCCCAGGGCGATCCCGACTTCCGCTTCACCATGGACGGTCAGATGGCGGCCGTCGACGACTACCTCGAGGTCCGCCCCGAGCAGACCGAGGCCGTCAGCGCGCTCGTCGCCACCGGCCAGCTCGCGATCGGGCCGTGGCGCGTCCTCATGGACGAGTTCCTCTGCTCCGGCGAGACGATGATCCGCAACCTCGAGATGGGCTGGGCCGACGCCGCGCGGCTCGGGCCGGTCATGCCGATCGGCTACCTGCCCGACATGTTCGGCCACTGCGCCCAGATGCCCCAGATCCTGCGCCACGTCGGGATCAAGCAGGCCGTCGTCTACCGCGGCGTGCCGGCCGACGTCGACCGGCACGAGTTCTGGTGGCGCTCGCCCGACGGCACCGGCATCCGCACCGAGTTCCTCGCCAACAGCTACGGCAACGTCGCCGACGTCTTCGGCGGCGGGGCCGTACGGGAGCGCCTCGCCACACGTCTCGGCACCCAGATGCACTGGTACGACGGCGACTTCCTCGCCATGTACGGCACCGACCATGCCGCTCCCCTGCCTTCGCTCATGACCGAGGTCGCCGACCTCGACGCCGACCGGGCGGGCCCGCGGATCCGGGTCGCGACCCTGACCGAGTACCTCGCCGAGCCGCGCACCCCCTGCGACGACCTGCGCACCGTCGACGGCGAGCTGCGCAGCCACGCCCGCGCCAACATCCTCCCCGGCGTGCTGTCCGTGCGGTGGCAGCTCAAGGAGGCCATGGCCCGCACCGAGCGGCTGCTGACCCGCTACGCCGAGCCCTTCGCGGCTCTTCACCTGCCGACCCTGCCGAGCCAATACCTGTCCATGGCGTGGCGCCGCGTCATCGACTCGTCCTGTCACGACTCCGTGACCGGGTGTGGTGTCGACGAGACCGCCGTTCAGGTGCTCGCCCGCCTCCAGGAGGGCGAGCACGCCGCCCAGGCCGTGCGCGACCGGGCCCTGGCCGCGGCCGAGGCTGCGAGCCCGGCCGGCTCCGTCGTCGTCGCCAACCCGCTGCCGACCGAGCGCACCGACGTCCTCGACCTGACCGTGCCTGTTCCCGCTGATTGGGCTGAGGTCGGCTTCGAGCTGCCCGACGGCCGTGTGGTGCCGGCCCAGGAGCTGTCGCGCCTGCCGGTCGAGCTGGCGCGCGAGTCGGTTCCGGCCTCGGACCTGCCCAAGCTCATGCACCGGGTGCACGACCGCGAGCTCTTCGGGCTCCAGCTGCTCCGCATCGACATCGACGCCGTGAACCAGCGTCTGACCTTCCGGCTCGCCGACCACGGGGACCCCGCCTTCGACGCCATCGCCGAGGGGGGCCGACTCCGCACGGCTGCCGACGCGTCCCCGGCTGGCGCCGTGTGGGAGGTCGTCACCGCCGACGAGCCCCGGCGCCGGCTCGCCGCCGCCGTCCCGGCCCCCGCCCTCGGCTGGGCCTCGATCCGCGTCGCCGAACTCCCGCCGGGCGTCGCGCAGATCCCGGCGTCCGGAGGCATCCGTCAGGGAGACCGGGAGCTCGACAACGGCCTCGTGCAGGTCCGCGTCGACCACGACGGCACGCTGACCGTCACCGCCGACGGGGTCACGCTCCGCCGCGTCGGGCGGCTCGTCGACGGCGGCGACCCCGGCGACTCCTACAACTACGCGCCACCGGCTCACGACGTGCTCGTCAGCGAGCCGGTCGAGGTGTCCGTGGCGGGGCTCGTCACTGAGGGCCCGGTCGTCGGCGCGCTGCGGGTGGACCGGCGCTACGACCTTCCCGTCACGAGCACCCTCGCCGGGCGGTCCGCGGCCGTGGCCTCCACGCCGGTGGCGATGCACGTCGAGCTCCGGGTCGGTGAGCCGTTCGTCCGGCTCCGCCTGGACTGGCAGAACGTCGCCCGCGACCACCGGCTGCGCCTGCACGTCCCGACCGCTGAGCCGGCCACGGTCTCGCACGCCCAGGGACAGCTGGCCGTCGTCGAGCGCGGACGCACCGCCGAGGCCGGCCCGGTGGGCGAGTACCCCCTGCCGACCTTTCCGGCCGAGCGCTTCGTCGACGCCGGCGGCGTGGCCGTCCTGCTCGGCAGGACCGTGGAGTACGAGGTCGTCGACGCCGCGCGCCTCCCGGACGCCGGTCCCGCGAACAGCACGGACGCAGCCGACACCGCCGGCCCAGCGGGTGCGGCAGGCAGAGCCGCGTCCGCCGACACCGCAGAGGCGGCGTACGCGGGGGACGCAGCCGCGACGGTCGGCACCGAGATCGCCGTGACGGCGCTGCGCTCGATCGGCTACCTCAGCCGCAACGTGCACCCGTACCGCAGCGAGCCGGCGGGTCCCCAGCTGCCGACGCCGGACGCGCAGGCGCTCGGGCCGTGCCACCTGTCGATCGCCGTCATGCCGCACCAGGGCACGTGGGCCACGGCCGAGGTCGCCGCGGCCACGGAGGCCTACCTCCACCCCGTCGTCGTGACACGCGGTTCCGGGCCAGCGGGCCAGCCGCTGACGCAGGTCGAGGGGCTGAGCATCTCGGGCGCGGGTGTCGAGCTCGTGTCGCTCCGGCGGCGCGCTGACGCCGACACGGCGGTCGAGGTGCGCGTCGTCAACCTCTCCGGCCAACCCACCGTCGCCGTGCTCGGCTCCGACGCCGTGCCGGTGCAGGGCGCCACTGCCGTCGACGGCCTCGGCCGAGAGGCCCGGGACAGCGACGCGATCGAGGTGGCCGACGGCCGCGCCCGGATTGCCCTGCGCCCGTGGGAGGTCGCCGCCGCGCAAGTCGACATCAGCGCCCCGCTCGCACGCTGACCGACAGCGCTGACCGACAGCGCGCCGACCGATGGCGCGCCGACCGATGGACGCGCCGACCGATGGCGCGCCCAGCTGCGCTACTGACTCGCCCAGCCCCGCTGCTGAGATCCCCGGGGCCACGCACCGAGAGCCCTCGGTCGAGTGGGCACTTTCTCACGACACGCGTGCACGGAACGCCGGGAGAAGCTGCCCACTCGACGGGTTGGAAGCGATCGGTGGGCTTGTCGCGCGGGAGAAACGGCCCACTCGACGTGCTGGGCGAGGTCGGAGGGCTCGGGGCCCGGGGGCCCGGGGGGGCTCGGGGGCTCGGGGGCCCGGGGGAAGTGCCCACTCGACGCGCTGGGAAGGTCGGTGGGCTCGGTGGCGGCCGGGTGGGTCAGGAATGGATCCGGCGGGCGGAGGTGCGCCGCAGCCGTCGCGGTCATCTCGTGTCAGGTCGGGGTCAGCCGCAGAGGGCGTGGACGATGCGGTCGTCGCTCTCCAGCCAGCACGGCCCGTCCCAGCCGGCCACCCGGACGCGGTCGTCCAGCAGGAGTCGCCGTGGCCGGCCGAACCCGGTGAGCAGCAGCCCTTCGGCGCACAGCGCCACGACGTCGTCGCCGTCGCGGAGAAGGAGCGGCCCGTCGACGCCGGCGCTCACCGCCGTGCGGCCGGCGCGGACCGCTCCGAGGACGTCGTCACCCTCCGCGAGCACCCAGGTGGTCGGCGACCCGGGCAGCCCGTCGCTGCCGTGGCGGTGGTAGTCGCTGCCCCCGATCGGCGTCGTGCGGGGTGTCTGCTGCCACCACGCGAGCGGCGCACCCCACGTCGGCGCGAGCGCCCACGACGAGTGCCACACCTCGGCCACCCGCGGCTCCCCCACGGGCAGCAGCCAGGCGCAGTCGCCACCCAGCGGGTGGTTGACCGACAGGAGACCACCCCGGCTCTCGGCCTGCTCGGCCCACGTCTCGGGCGACGAGCGGAAGTCGACGAACCCGACGTCACCGAACGCGTTGGCGTGGCCGATGTCGCGCGTCACCTCCTGCCCGGGGACGAGGGTGATGCCGTGGCGCTGCCCGAACCCTGCGAGGTGCCGATGGTGGCTCGTCGTGTTGTGGTCGGTGACCGCGAGGAAGTCCAGCCCGCGCGAGACCGCCAGTGCCGCAAGGCCGCCCACCGAGAGCGAGCCGTCGGAGTGCACCGTGTGGGAGTGGAAGTCACCGGCAAGCCACTGCATCCCGTCGACCGCCGGCAGGCCGCGTCCGGCGCCGGCACGCGGTCGTCCTGCCGCCGCGTCGACGGGCTCGGGGTCCTGCGGTTCTGCGCGCCGGTGCTCCTCGACGACCGACGGCTCGACCTCGCGGACCGTCAGCTCCATCGTCACGCCAGAGCGCGGCACCCGGTGCAGACCGACGAGCACGTGCCACGTGCCGCCCTCGACCGGGTGGGGCACGTAGCCCGGCGTCGCCCACCCCTGGGAGACAACGACTCGGCTCCGTGCCCCACCCGACCACCCGACGTATCCCCGCGGCCCCTCGAGTCCGAGGTCCAGCACCGCCCCCGGCTCGCCGGAATACGTCATCTCGACCTCGATCGCGCCCACCCCTGTCCCGGGCACGTCGACGTCGACCGTGCGGATCTGAGACTCCGCGCGGTCCTCCGGGTGCCAGGTCCGCCGCAGGCGCAGCAGCGTCCGCGATGTCACGGCACCCCCCCCCCCCCCCCCCCCCCCCCCCCCCCCCCCCGCCCCCC
>JAEXXY010000458.1 GCA_023451855.1 Actinomycetes bacterium | reverse complement strand
GGCTCGGCCGGCTCGGCCGGCTCCGTCGCCTCGGGAGCCGGCGCGGGGGTCGTCGCCTTCTTGGTGACGCGTCGCGAGGCCCGCTTGCGCGGGGCCGGTGCGCTCGGCGCGTCGGCGGTGTGATCGCCGTCGAAGAGGTTCGGGGCCTCGGGGGCCTTGGTGGCCTCGGTGCCTTCGGTCGATGCGGTGGTGTCGTTGGGTGCCATCCGGCAGCCTCCCGTCAGGAGCGGTGTGACCCACACCGCGGCCTGGGCCGTCGCCACCGCTCGAAACGCGGGTTGAGTCGTCCCGGTGTGACCCGTGACGGAAGTCGATGCGTTACACCCGGTCCCGGTTCGCGCTGGGCGCGGCCCCGGTTCCTCGTGCCGTCGGCGTTCTCGTCGGCAGCCGGTTCGCCGTCATGGCCGGTTGGTCATGTCAGTGGGTCGGTCACCCTCGCGGTTGCGGTGTCGAGCGGTCCCTGCGCCAGACGCGTCACCAGTGGTGGACGCGGAGGCTGCAGGTCGGCGATCTCACGCAGCGCGGTCAGAATGTCGTCGGGGCGTACGGCAGGTGTGGTGTGTCGTACGACCATGCGCAGTATCGCACAGTCGGCCGGGATAGCGAGCGAGGCGGCCACGTCGTCGCTCACGCCGGCCGTGTCGGACGGGCGCCCGGTGCGGGCGGAGACGATCGCCCCGCGCACGTCGAAGGTCCGTGGGCCCGACTTCGTCACGCGCGTCACCTCGGCGACCTCACGGGCGAGGAGGGCCTCGACCGCGTGGGCGAGCACGTCGACGGGCAGCCCGGTCCAGACGAGGAGCCAGTCGCTGGCCTCGAGCCGGTCGGCGAGCGCGCCGGGGGCCGCCTCGACGACCTCGACGATGTCGATGCCGTCGGGCAGGGCCTCGTCGAGGGCGGCCCGCACCGACTCCGGGTCGACGCGGGAGGTGACGGCGATCTCGACGTACTCCGCCTCGGACGCCGTGCCCGTCGCGGCCGCGTTCGCGTAGCTGATCTTCGGGTGCGGGTGGAAGCCGGCCGAGAAGGCCATCGGCACGTCGGCCCGGCGCAGCGCCCGTTCCAGGGCACGCTGGAAGTCGCGGCTCGAGGTGAAACGCAGGCGTCCCCGCTTGGTGTAGCGGATGCGGAGCTTCTGGACGGCGGGGGCCGGGGGCGGACCCTCGGGGACGCGCTGACGAGCCTGACGAGCCATGCGCCGAAGGCTACCGGCGTCGCGAACGGCGTCAGTCCTCGGTCGCGAACCCACGACGCTCGTCGGCCAGGCGACGACGCTCCAGCGCCTCCTGCGCGTCGAGACGGTCGGCCTCCTCGAGCGTCGGTGCCGTACCGCCGAGGCTCGCCGGCAGGTAGCGCAGGTCGGCGCCACGCAGAGGCTCGTACGCGGCGCGGGCGACGTCGAGCAGGTCCTGCATGACGGCCTTGTATCGGGCCGTCACGTCGTCGGGATCGGCGTCGGGCGCCACCGGGATCGGCTCACCGACGTTGATGAGGATCGGGACGTTGGTGCGGCCGAGACGACGCGGGAGGCCCTTGGACCACACCCGCTGCGACCCCCAGATGACGGTCGGCAGGATCGGCACGCCCGCCTCGGCGGCCATCCGGGCCGCACCGTTCTTGAACGCCTTGAGCTCGAAGGAGCGGGAAATCGTCGCCTCCGGGAACACACCGACGATCTCGCCGGCGCGGAGGGCGTCGACGGCGGCCTCGTACGAGGCGGCGCCGGCGGTGCGGTCGACGGGGATGTGGTGCATGCCGCGCATGAGCGGTCCGCTGACCGGGTGGCTGAAGACGCCGTCCTTGGCCATGAACCGTACGAGCCGGTCCGAGCGCCGGGCCGCGAGCCCGGCATAGGCGAAGTCGAAGTAGCCGGTGTGGTTGACCGTCATGACGGCACCACCCGAGCGGGGCACGTTCTCGTCGCCGAGGATCGTGAAGTGCAGGCCCTGAAGGGCGAAGATGCCTCGGGCGAACCCGATGACCGACGAGTAGACCGGCTCCATGGGGGACACTCTGCCCTGCCGCGGTCGCCGACCGAAAGCCGGTCGAGGGCATCCCGCGCCGCATGGAAGGATTGGCCGCATGACTGACGCACCTGCACCCTCGACCTGGCGGATCCCCGAGCGCCCGACGCTCGACGGCCTCGAGGAGAAGTGGATGCAGGTATGGAAGGACGAGCGGACCTACGCCTTCGACCGGACCCGCGCCCTGGAGCTGCCCCGCGAGCAGGTCTTCGCCATCGACACGCCCCCGCCCACCGCATCGGGCAGCCTCCACGTCGGGCACGTGTTCTCCTACACCCACACCGACTGCATGGCGCGCTACAAGCGGATGCAGGGCCTCGAGGTGTTCTACCCGATCGGCTGGGACGACAACGGCCTGCCCACCGAGCGCCGCGTGCAGAACTACTACGGCGTGCGCGGTGACGCGACCCTCCCCTACGTCGAGGGCTACGAGCCGCCGTTCAGCGAGGGCGTCGACGCCAAGGGCAAGGCGATCAAGGCGGCCGACCAGCAGCCGATCAGCCGCAAGAACTTCATCGAGCTGTGCGACGTCCTCACCGTCAAGGACGAGGTGGCCTTCGAGTCGCTGTTCCGCCGCCTCGGCTTCTCCCTCGACTGGGACATCTCCTACCGGACCATCGACGAGCGCTCGCGCGCCGTGGCCCAGCAGGCGTTCCTGCGCAACCTCGAGCGCGGCGAGGCCTACCAGAGCGAGGCGCCCGGCCTCTGGGACGTGACGTTCCAGACCGCCGTGGCCCAGGCCGAGCTCGAGGCCCGCGACTACCCGGGCGCCTACCACCGCGTCGCCTTCCACCGTGACGGCGGCGAGCCGGTGTTCATCGAGACGACGCGTCCCGAGCTCATCCCGTCGGTCGTGGCCCTGATCGCCCACCCCGACGACGAGCGCTACCAGCCGCTCTTCGGCACGACCGTCACCTCGCCGCTCTTCGGCGTCGAGGTGCCGGTGCTCGCGCACCACGCGGCCGAGATGGACAAGGGCGCCGGCATCGCCATGTGCTGCACCTTCGGCGACCTCACCGACGTCATCTGGTGGCGCGAGCTGCGCCTGCCGATCCGCTCGCTCATCACCCGCAACGGACGCCTCCAGGCCGAGACGCCCGAGTGGCTCGCCGGCGGCCCCGGCGAGGCGCTCTACGCCGAGCACCTCGCGACGAAGACGACGTTCAGCGCGCGCGAGGCCGTCGTGGCCGCGCTGCGCGAGTCGGGCGACCTCGACGGCGAGCCGCAGAAGACCCAGCGCAAGGCGAACTTCTACGAGAAGGGCGACAAGCCGCTCGAGATCGTCACCTCCCGTCAGTGGTACATCCGCAACGGCGGCCGCGAGGCCGACCTTCGCGCGGCCCTCGTGGCCCGCGGCGACGAGATCGACTTCCACCCGGCGTTCATGCGCTCGCGCTACAAGAACTGGGTCGAAGGCCTCAACGGCGACTGGCTCATCAGCCGCCAGCGGTTCTTCGGCGTGCCGTTCCCGGTCTGGTACCCGGTCACCGCCGAGGGTGAGACCGACCACGACCACCCGATCCTCGCGCCCGAGTCGGCCCTGCCCGTCGACCCGCAGATCGACGTGCCCGAGGGCTACGACGAGAGCCAGCGCGGCGTGCCGGGCGGCTTCGTCGCCGACCCCGACATCATGGACACGTGGGCGACGTCCTCGCTCTCGCCGCAGATCGCGGCCGGCTGGCCCGTTCGCGGTGGCGAGGGCCCGGGCTCGGACGCCGAGCTGTTCGAGGCGATCTTCCCGATGGACATGCGCCCGCAGGCCCACGACATCATCCGCACCTGGCTCTTCGCGACGGTGACGCGCGCCCACTTCGAGCACGGCACGGTGCCGTGGCGCAACGCGGCCATCAGCGGCTGGATCCTCGACCCCGACCGCAAGAAGATGAGCAAGTCCAAGGGCAACGCCGAGACGCCCGAGGACGTCGTCATGGCCCACGGCGCCGACGCCGTGCGCTACTGGGCGGCATCGGGTCGCCTCGGCACCGACGCCGCCTACGACACCGGTCAGATGAAGGTCGGTCGTCGCCTCGCGATCAAGGTGCTCAACGCCTCGAAGTTCGCGCTCGGGTTCGGCGACGTGTCCGGCGACCTGCGCGCGGCCGTGACCAACCCCCTCGACCTGTCGATGCTCGCGGCGCTCGGCGACGTCGTCGACAAGGCGACGCACGGGTTCGAGGCCTGGGACTACACCCGCTCCCTCGAGGTCACCGAGACGTTCTTCTGGACGTTCTGCGACGACTACCTCGAGCTCGTCAAGGACCGCGCCTACGGCGGCCAGGGCGAGGCCGAGGCGGCCTCGGCCCGGGCGGCCCTGCGGCTCGCGCTCGACACCCTGCTGCGCCTGCTCGCGCCGTTCATCCCGTACGCCACCGAGGAGGTCTGGTCGTGGTTCGGCGAGGGCTCTCTGCACCGCCAGTCCTGGCCCACCCGTGACGCGCTGCCCGCCGGTGGCGACGCCGCCGTGCTCGCGACCGTCGGCGAGGCCCTGGCGTCGGTCCGCAAGGTCAAGTCCGAGGCCAAGCTCGGCATGCGCGCCGAGATCCGCACCATGACCCTCGTCGGCCTGCCCGAGGAGCTCGAGCGCGTCCGCGCGGCCGAGGCGGACCTTCGGGCCAGCGGTCGCGTCACCGACCTCGCCTACGCCGAGGGTGACGGCATCGAGGTCCGCGACGCCGACCTCGTGCCCGTCGAGAAGGACCGCGCTCGAGCCTGACGCCGGCACCCGTGCCCTGACACGTCGGGCGGTCCCGCCCCGGGCCGCCCAACGTGTCAGGACGGCAACGATCGGCCGGGTCGCCCCGACGCGTCGTCCCGCGCGGAATATCGTGACCCGCATGTCGAGACGGGGGACGGTCGCTGCTGCCGTTGCCGGGGTCGTCGTCGCCGTGGCGCTCGTCGTGGCCGCCACCGGCCCCTCCGTCCCGGTCATCTCACGACCCGTCGCCACCGTGACGTTCTCGGAGGTGCCGACGACGACCATCGCGCCCTCGACGCCGCCGGCCTCGCCCGTCACGTCGTTCAAGGACATCACCCCGAGCACCCCGTCCCCGCTCTGGGGGCTGCTCGTCCAGGTCGTCATCGCCCTCGTCGCGATCGGCGTGCTCGCCGTGCTCGCCCAGGTCGTCATCGCCGTGCTCCGGCGCCCCAAGGTGCTCCGACACGACGAACCGGTGTTCGAGGCGCCCGCGGTGCCGGAGGAGCTGCTCGCCGGGGCCCGGGCCGGCATCGACCTACTGCTGACCGGCGAGCCCCGCAACGCCATCGTCGCGGCCTGGCTCAACCTCGAGACGGCCGCGGCGGCCACGGGCCTGCCTCGCGACCCGGCCGAGACCTCGACCGAGTACACCGCCCGCGTCATCGGCACGTGGGAGGTCGACCGCGACCGCCTCGCCGACCTCGCCGCGCTCTACCGCGAGGCCCGCTTCTCGGTCCACGACCTCGGTGAGGCCCACCGCGACCGCGCCGTCGCCGACCTGCAGGTGCTGCTCGCCGACCTCGAGGACCTCGCGGGCGCCGAGACCGGCGCCCCGTCCGATGGGGCCGACAATGGCCGCTGAGCGTGGACGTCGCGGACGCCACGCGCCCCCGCAGGCCCGGCCGGCGCGTCACGTGTCCGGGCTCCGGGAGCTGCTCGCCCCGTGGCGGCGACGCATCGTGGCGGTGCTGCTGACGTGGCTCGCGTTCGTCGCGGCCAGCGCCCTGCTCGGCCTGACGCCCGACGCGCCGCGTCTGCTCACGCTCCTCGTGGCCGGCTTCGTCGTCGCGTGGCACGTCATCGACCACGTCGGCTCGCTCGGGCGCACCGTGTGGCCGCTCGTCGACGGCGACCTCGGCTCCGGTGGCCGCGGCAACGACTTCCGCGTCACCAACCTCGCCGGGCGCCTCGAGGCGGCCGACGTGCACGGCGAGGGGCGTGAGGCACTCGTCCACGACCTGCACGTCCAGCTGCAGGACCTCATCCGCGAGCGTCTCTTCGTCCGGCACGGGCTCGTCGTCGAGGACGAGCCACGCTGGTCCGAGGGCGTCACTCCCCCCGAGCTGTGGCAGCTCCTCGTCGCGCTGCCGCCGTCCGACCTCTACCGTCCGGCCACGCTGGACCCGATCCTCCGACGAATCGAGCAGTGGTAACCCATGACCGAGAGGGACCCAGAGATGACGCCGACGGCCTCCGCAGCGACGTCCGCGACGACGTCCGCGATGACCCCGATGGGGTTGACCCGCGTCAGCGAGCTCAGCGCCGCCATCCTCGATGAGGTCGACCGCGCCGTCGTCGGCAAGCGTGAGGCGCTGACGCTCGTGCTCGCGGGCATCCTCGCCGGTGGCCACGTGCTCATGGAGGACTTCCCCGGCCTCGGCAAGACGCTCGCGGCCCGCAGCTTCGCGCAGACGCTCGGCCTGGAGTTCAAGCGCGCCCAGTTCACACCTGACCTGCTCCCGGGGGACATCACCGGCTCGTTCGTCTTCGACCAGCGCGAGCGCGAGTTCGTCTTCCGGCCGGGCCCCCTCTTCACGGGCCTGCTGCTCGCCGACGAGATCAACCGCACCCCGCCGAAGACCCAGGCGGCGCTGCTCGAGGCGATGCAGGAGAAGCAGGTGACGGTCGAGGGCCGCACCTTCGGCCTCCCCCGGCCCTTCCACGTGCTCGCCACGGCCAACCCCGTCGAGTACGAGGGCACCTACCCGCTGCCCGAGGCCCAGCTGGACCGGTTCCTCATGCGCGTCTCCTTCGGCTACCCGAGCCTCGAGGAGGAGTGGCAGGTCCTCGCGAGCCGGATGGCGCGCCAGCAGGAGGAGCAGCAGCTGCCCGCTGTTGTCGGCGCCGACGAGCTGCTGGCGATGCAGGCCGCCGTCGAGGCGACGGTCGTCGACGAGTCGGTGGGTCGGTACTGCGTCGCGCTCGCGGCGGCGACGCGCACGCACGGCGACGTCCTCATGGGCGCCTCGCCCCGTGGCTCGCTCGGCCTGCTGCTGTGCTCGCGCGCCTACGCGGTCATCAACGGGCGCGACTACGTGACGCCGGAGGACGTCAAGGCGGTCGCCGTGCCGGTGCTCGCCCACCGCGTCACCGTCAAGCCGGAGCTGTGGATGAGCAACGTCAGCGGGGCGGCCGTCGTCGGCGGCCTGCTGCGCACGGTCCCGACGCCCTCGGCCCGCGAGGGCGCCGTCCCTCACGACGCGCACCCACGACCATGACCAGCGGCGAGACCGGCGGTGTGACGGGCGTCGGCGTGGCTCACGGGCGCTCCCTCGGGTCGTGGGCCCCCACGGCGGCGCACCAGCGCGCCATCGTCCTCGCGTCCGCGTTCGCCGTCGTCGGCGCGCTGAGCCGGCACGCCGACCTGCTCGTCCTCGTGACGCCCCTGGCTGTCGCCGCGGTGTGGG
>JAEXXY010000433.1 GCA_023451855.1 Actinomycetes bacterium | reverse complement strand
CTGCTCGCCGGTGGCCCGGACGACCGCAGCCTCGGCCCGGCCGATCACCCGGTCGACGCGTCCACCCGGGCGGCGTGACCGCGCCGCCAGCCGGGCGAGCTCGTAGCTGCCCACCGACGCGAGCACTGCTGCCGCCCAGGCCAGCACGAACCCGGCCCACGGACCGAAGGCCGACCCGGCGAGCAGCGTCAGGACGGTCCGGGGCACGCCGAGCATCGTCGCGGCGACGAACACCGCGACGAACGTGACGCCGAAGGCCGCGGGCGAGGCCGGCCCGAGCGACAGCAGGAGGGCGTGCACCCACGCCGCCGCCGCGTGCACCGACTCGCTCACCTCCACCCGCTGACCTCCACACGGACAGCATGGGACCCGACCCCGGGCCACGCCAAAACGGCCGCGATCGACGGCACGCCCGGGGGCTCGCACGCGACGCGTTCGAGCCTTACGAAAAACTCGTGCGAATGAGGGCTTGACCTTGACGTTGCGTCAGGGTTGGACGCTCGTCTCATGACCACGAGAACCGCCATCGACATCGTCGGGCTCCGGCAGTCCTACGACGACCACGCCGTGCTGAAGGGCGTCGACCTGCGCGTCCCCTCCGGCACGATCTACGCCCTGCTCGGCTCCAACGGCGCCGGCAAGACCACGATGGTCCGGATCCTGTCGACCCTCCTGCGGCCCGACTCCGGAACCGTCACCGTCCACGGTCACGACGTCGTCACCGCGCCGCACGAGGTCCGTTCGGCGATCAGCCTGACGGGCCAGTTCGCCGCCGTCGACGAGATCCTCACCGGCCGCGAGAACCTCGTCCTCGTCGCCGAGCTGCGACGCATCGCCGACCCGGGCACCGTCGCCGACGCGCTCCTCGCGCGCTTCGACCTCACCGAGGCCGGGGCCCGACGCGTCGGCACCTACTCCGGCGGCATGCGGCGTCGCCTCGACATCGCGATGAGCCTCATCGGCGAGCCGGCCGTGCTGTTCCTCGACGAGCCGACGACGGGCCTGGACCCGCAGTCGCGGATCGAGGTCTGGAAGACCGTCCGCGAGCTAGCCGGCCGTGGCACCACGGTGCTGCTGACGACGCAGTACCTCGACGAGGCCGAGCAGCTCGCCGACCGGATCGCGATCCTGCACGACGGCCGGATCATCGCCGAGGGAACCCTCGCCGAGCTCAAGGCCCTGCTGCCCCCGGCCACCGTCGAGTACGTCGAGAAGCAGCCGACCCTCGAGGAGATCTTCCTCGCGATCGTCGGCCCGAACCGCACCGACGACCAGCCGACCCCCGACCAGCCCACGCCCGACAACCACGACCTGCCCGACACCGAGGGAGCCCACCGATGACCACCCACGCCGCCCCGACCCGTGCGCACACGCTGGGCGACACCTTCAGCGACACCCTCGTGCTGACGAAGCGGTCGCTGCGCCACGTCCTGCGCAGCCCCGACACCATCATCACGACGGCGATCACCCCGATCGCGATGCTGCTGCTGTTCGTCTACGTCTTCGGCGGCGCCATCGACGTGGGCGGCGCGAGCTACGTCGACTACCTGCTGCCGGGCATCCTGCTCATCACCGTGGCGTCGGGGGTCGCCTACACGGCCTTCCGCCTCTTCACCGACGTCTCGACCGGCATCGTCGAACGCTTCCAGTCGATGCCGATCGCCCGGTCGGCACTGCTCTGGGGCCACGTGCTCACCTCGGTCGTGGCCAACCTCGTGTCGCTCGCGCTCGTCGTCGCGGTCGCGCTGGCGATGGGCTTCCGATCGAGCGCCGGCCTCGGCGCCTGGCTCCTCGTCGTCGGCATCCTCGTCCTGTTCACGCTGGCGCTGACGTGGCTGGCCGTCATCCCCGGCCTCACCGCGAAGTCCGTCGACGGCGTCAGCGGCTTCTCCTACCCGCTGATCTTCCTGCCCTTCATCAGCTCGGCGTTCGTGCCGACCGAGGGGATGCCCGGCCCGGTGCAGTGGTTCGCCGAGCACCAGCCGGTCACCTCGATCGTCGACACGCTCCGCAACCTGCTCGCCGAGCGGCCCGTCGGCGGCACCGGCTGGGTCGCCCTCGCCTGGTGCGTCGGCCTCCTCGTCGTCGCCTACGCCCTCGCGATGCGCACCTACCGGCGCAAGGTCGGCTGACCCACCACGCATCACCCACCACCGCCTGCGCGTCCCCTCCCACCCAGCAGGCACCACCCACCACCGATCGGGAGAATGAGCCCATGCTGACGATCAGCCAGCTCGCGGCGTACGCCGGGGTCACGGTGCGCACCGTCCGGCACTACCACGCCAAGGGCCTGCTGCCCGAGCCCGAGCGCGACCGCTCCGGCTACCGGCGCTACGACGCCGCGGCCGTGGTGGAGCTGGTCCGGATCCGCACGCTGGCCGACGCCGGGGTGCCGCTCTCGCGGGTCAGCGAGCTGCTCGACGCGGGCGAGGTCGAGTTCGCGGCGGCGGTCGAGCAGATCGACCACCGCCTCCGGGCCGAGATCCGCGAGCGGCAGCGGCACCGGGAGCGGATCGCCCAGCTCGCCGCCGGTGACAGCCTTGCTCTACCCCCGGCGGCGGTGGCCTACGTCGAGCGGATGCGCGAGCTCGGGTTCCCGGAACGGCTCATCGAGGTCGAGCGCGACAGCTGGATCCTCCTCGCCGCCCAGATCCCCGACCAGGTGTCGGCGCTCATGGAGATCAAGCACGCCCAGCTCGAGCACCCGGTCCTGCGCCGGCTCTACCTCGACCTCGGTGACCTCGTCGACGCCGGTCCCGACGACCCTCGCCTGCCGGCGCTGGCCGACCGCGTCGCGGCGTTCATCGAGGCCGCCTCCGCGGAGGCCGTCGAGTCCGGGCGCCTCGAGGAGGACTACCCGATCAGCCCGGACCTCATCGAGCTGCTCGACACGACGTTCCTCGAGTCGTTCGCGTGCGCCCGTCGCCTGCTCGAGCTGCTCGAGGAGCGCGGCTGGACCGGCTGGACCGACATCCGACGCATCGAGCCCGTCCACCGACCGCA
>JAEXXY010000440.1 GCA_023451855.1 Actinomycetes bacterium | reverse complement strand
GTGCTCGACCCGGGTGCCCGGCCAGTGCCGGAGGTTGACGGCCGCGATCCGCGCGGTGGCCTCGTCGGCGTCGACCCCGCGGACCCGCAGGTCGAGGCTCGCGAAGGCCATCGCGTCGGCCCCGAGCCCGCAGCCGAGGTCCCACACCTCCTCGACCCCGGCGGCGACGAACCGGTGCGCGTGCCGGGCCGCGACGGCCAGCCGCGTGGACTGCTCGAGGCCGTCGGCGGTGAAGAGCATGCCGGCGGCGAAGTCGCCGAACTTCTCGGTGCCACGGGTGCGCAGGCGCGACTGGTTGAGCGCCGCGGCGACGAGGTCGGGGTCGTAGCCCGCCTCGCGCAGCTTCGTCTGCAGGTGCAGGGCAGCCGACTCGTCGTACGGCGGCAGCGACTGGAGCAGGGCCCATCCCTCGCCGGTGGCGAGGCGGTCGACCATCGCGGCGTCCATGGCGTCATCCTGCCAGCAGCTGACCGGCGCGACGCGCCCGACGATTTCTGGCACTCGACTTGACCGAGTGCTAATGGCAAACCTAGATTTGCCGTGTTGGCACTCTCGGCCTGAAAGTGCCAGCGCCCTCCTCGAGGGAGGTCGACCCCCGCGACGGCGGCCAGCCTCGAAGAGCCCACAGTCCGCAAGTCATCTCCGACTGTCCCGAAGGGAAGGTCACCACCGTGTCGGTTTCCATCAAGCCGCTCGAGGACCGCATCGTCGTCAAGTCCCTCGAGGCCGAGCAGACCACTGCGTCCGGCCTCGTCATCCCCGACACCGCCAAGGAGAAGCCCCAGGAGGGCGAGGTCCTCGCTGTCGGCCCGGGCCGCTTCAACGACAACGGCACCGAGCGCGTCCCGCTCGACGTCAAGGTCGGGGACAAGGTCATCTACAGCAAGTACGGCGGCACCGAGGTCAAGTACGGCGGCGAGGAGTACCTCATCCTCTCCGCGCGCGACGTCCTCGCCGTCGTCGGCTGACCGACACCCCCCGCACGCAGCTGCGCCGTTGACCGCACCCCGGTGAGCCCCTACCGGGCTCCCGGGGTGCGTCCGGTTCCCGGCCCCCACCACTTCACCGCAACACCCGAGCCAGAAGGAACACCATGGCCAAGATGCTGGAGTTCGACGACTCCGCCCGCAAGTCCCTCGAGCGCGGTGTCGACGCGCTCGCCAACGCCGTCAAGGTGACGCTCGGCCCCAAGGGCCGCAACGTCGTCATCGACAAGAAGTGGGGCGCCCCCACGATCACGAACGACGGCGTGACGATCGCCCGCGAGGTCGAGCTCGAGGACGCGTACGAGAACCTCGGCGCGCAGCTCGCCAAGGAGGTCGCGACCAAGACCAACGACGTCGCCGGTGACGGTACGACCACCGCGACCGTGCTGGCCCAGGCCATGGTCAAGGAGGGCCTGCGCAACGTGGCCGCCGGCGCCGCCCCGGCCGCGCTCAAGCGCGGTATGGACAAGGCCGTGACCGCCGTCAACGACGAGCTGCTCAAGCACGCCCGCGACGTCGAGGGCAAGGACGAGATCGCCTCCGTCGCCACGCTGTCCGCCCAGGACGCCACCCTTGGTGGCCTCATCGGCGAGGCGTTCGACAAGGTCGGCAAGGACGGCGTCATCACCGTCGAGGAGTCCTCGACGACCGCCACCGAGCTCGAGTTCACCGAGGGCATGCAGTTCGACAAGGGCTACCTGTCGGCGTACTTCGTCACCGACACCGAGCGCATGGAGACCGTCCTCGAGGACGCCTACATCCTCATCAACCAGGGCAAGATCTCCTCGGTCGCCGAGGTCCTCCCGGTCCTGGAGAAGGTCGTCCAGTCGGGCAAGCCGCTGCTCATCATCGCCGAGGACGTCGACGGCGAGGCACTCTCGACGCTCGTCGTCAACAAGATCCGTGGCACGTTCAACGTCGCGGCCGTCAAGGCGCCCGGCTTCGGTGACCGCCGCAAGGCGATGCTCCAGGACATCGCCGTGCTCACCGGTGGCCAGGTCATCGCGCCCGAGGTCGGGCTGTCCCTCGACCAGGCCGACCTCACGGTCCTCGGCCAGGCCCGCCGCGTCGTCATCACCAAGGACGACACGACGATCATCGACGGTGCCGGCGAGCAGTCCGAGGTCACCGGCCGCGTCAACCAGATCAAGGCCGAGATCGAGCGCACCGACTCCGACTGGGACCGCGAGAAGCTCCAGGAGCGTCTGGCCAAGCTCGCCGGCGGCGTCTGCGTCATCAAGGTCGGCGCGCACACCGAGGTCGAGCTCAAGGAGAAGAAGCACCGCATCGAGGACGCGATCTCAGCGACGCGCGCCGCGATCGAGGAGGGCATCGTCGCCGGTGGCGGCACCGCCCTCATCCACGCGGCGACCGTCATCGACGGCCTCGGCCTGTCGGGCGACGAGGCCACCGGTGCCGCGATCGTCCGCAAGGCCGTGCAGGAGCCGCTGCGCTGGATCGCCGAGAACGCGGGCCTGCAGGGCTACGTCGTCACCTCCAAGGTTGCCGAGATGCCGCTGGGTCAGGGCCTCAACGCCGCCACGGGTGAGTACGGCGACCTCATCGGCGCCGGAGTCATCGACCCGGTCAAGGTGACGCGCTCCGCGCTGCGCAACGCCGAGTCGATCGCCTCGATGATCCTGACGACCGACACGCTCGTCGTCGAGAAGCCCGAGGACGAGCCGGAGGCCGCGGGCGGCCACGGTCACGGCCACGGTCACTGATCACGGTCACTGATCGCGCACACGGCACACAGAGTGGGCCGCTCCCCCGATGGGGGAGCGGCCCTCTCCGCGTTCCGGCGGCGCCACCCCGTCGTGGGGCTGCCGGAGCGTCCGGGTCCCGCCCGGTGTCCGTGCCGGTCGGCGTCGTCGGCGACCGTGGTCGATGGGTGGGTCGGGGTCGGTGAGTGGGTCGGTGGGTGGGTCGGTGGAGGTGAGATGGTGCGGGTCGTGCAGGTGGGAGCCGATCAGCCGTGGCGTCGGTCAGGACGCCGCAGCCACCCCGTCGTAGAGCAGCTCGCGCTCGCCCTCGGTGAGGCCGCCCCAGACCCCGTAGGGCTCGCGGACCTCGAGAGCGTGGGAGCGGCAGGCGGACACCACGGGGCAGGCGGCGCACACGGCCTTGGCCTGGGCGTCGCGGTTGCGCCGGCGCGGTCCGCGCTCGCCCTCGGGGTGGAAGAACACGTCGGGGCTGACCCCACGACACGCTCCCTCGAGCTGCCAGTCCCAGAGGTCTGCAACCGGTCCGGGCAGGCGGGTGATCTCGGCCATGAAGTCGTCTTTCGGGTCGGGCGGGTGGAGACGCCGGGTCGAACGTACGGCCGGAGGTTTCGCCTTGCGAGGCCGCGGAATCGACGCTAACCGGGCGCAGGATCACGGTAAAAGAGCGGAATCTTCAAGAC
>JAEXXY010000415.1 GCA_023451855.1 Actinomycetes bacterium | reverse complement strand
CCCCTACGCGCTGAGCCCGCGCCGGGCGGACGAGCCGGGCAGCAACGGTCGGCACCGCGGCGTGGTCGGGCGCCTGCGCCGGATCGTGCCGGTCGACCGCGACCCCCGCAGCGGCCGGTGGAGCGGCCCGTTCGTCATGGCCGGGTTCAACACCCGCATCGTGCGCCTGTCGAACACGCTCACCGACTGGTCGTACGGGCGCGGGCTGCGCTACCGGGAGGTCGTCGACTTCGGTCGTGGACTGCTGTCGGGGGTCACGGCCACGGCAGTGGGCGTGGGGCTCGTCGGGGGTCTGGCGGGGCTGTCGTTCGCGCCGACGCGGGCCGTCCTCGACCGCTTCCTGCCCGCGCCGGGCGAGGGGCCCAGCGCCGAGCAGCGCGCCGCCGGCCGGTTCCGGATGGACGTCGAGGCGACCACGACGACCGGGGCCCGCTATGTGGCGCGCGTCGCGGCCCCGTTCGACCCCGGCTACGGCGGTAGCGCCGTGATGCTCGGTGAGTCGGTGCTCGCGCTCGCCCGGGACGAGGGGCTCCCGCGCCGCACCGGTGTGTCCACGCCCGCGACGGCGCTGGGGGAGCGCCTCGCCGACCGCCTCCGCGCGCAGGGCTTCACGCTCGAGGTGGAGCGAGAACCGACGCCCTGACATCCTCGCTCGACACCATCCCCCAAAGAGATGCTTGACGGTGGTACGCCTGGCCCGTCATACTCCCAAACATGTCTTTGGAGGAAGAGCGGATCAGCGAGCTCCGCGCCACAGCCCACCCGCTGCGGCTGCAGATGCTCTCGCTGCTGACCGGCGCCGAGCTGAGCGCTGCCGAGGTGGCCCGTGAGCTCGGCATCACCCAGGCCAACGCCAGCTACCACCTGCGGCTGCTCGAGTCGGCGGGGCTGCTCGAGATCGCCGGCGAGGAGAGCGTGCGCGGCGGCCGGGCCAAGAAGTACCGCCACCCGTGGGATGCGCCCGAGGTGCGCCCGCAGTCCACCCGCGAGGAGGACCGGCTGGCCTACGTGCGGGTCCTCGCCGACATGATTCCCCGGCGGTTCCTCGAGCGGCAGCAGGGCACGCCGAGCCGCTTCACCGACGCCGACCTCTGGGTCGAGCCCGAGGTGTGGGACCGCGTCTGCGCCCTCGTCGACGAGGCGAGCACGCTGCTGCACGCCTCGGCCCGGCCACCGCGCACCGAGGGCACGGTGCGGGCCGCACTGTCCGTGGCGGCCTTCCGTCTGCGTGCCGCGGATGACGCAGGCCAGGAGGAGTCATGAAGCTGCGACAGTCCTTCGGGGCGCTCGGGGACCGCCGGTTCGCGTGGTACTTCGCCGCACGCACCGTCTCGACGGTCGGTACGGTCATGGCGCCGGTCGCGCTCGCCTTCGCCGTCCTGCACGTCGACGCGTCGGCCGGGGCCCTGGCCCAGGTGCTCGGGGCGCGCACGCTGGCGATGGTCGTGTTCCTGCTCGTCGGCGGTGTCATCGCCGACCGGTTCTCCCGGATCACCGTCATGCAGGTGTCGCACGCCCTGACGCTGCTCACCCAGGGCGCGGCCGCCGCTCTCGTCATCAGCGGGCACGCGACCCTCACCCAGCTGACCGTCATCGAGGCCCTCAACGGCGCCGTGTCGGCCTTCACGATGCCGGCGATGATGGGCATCGTGCCGCTCGTCGTCGAGCGCTCGCGGCTCCAGCAGGCCAACGCCCTGCTGTCGTTCAGCCGCAGCGGCCTGGCCGTCATCGGGCCGGCCGTCGCCGGCGGGCTCGTCGTGTCGGTCGGACCCGGCTGGGCCCTGGCCGTCGACGCCCTGACGTACGTCGTGGCGATCCTGTGCCTCTCGCGGGTGCGGCTGCCGCGCACCGCCGCGCCGGCGCCATCGGGTGCGCAGCGCCAGCGGTCCTCGATGGTCCGCGACATCAGGGAGGGCTGGAGCGAGTTCACCCGGCGCGAGTGGCTCTGGGTCGTCGTGATCGTCTTCGGCGTCCTCAACGCCATCCACATCGGCGTCATCGGGGTGCTCGGGCCGCTCGTGGCCACCACGAATCCCTCGATCGGAGAGGCAGGTTGGGGGATCATCCTGTCGGCCGAGGCGGTCGGCACGGTGCTCATGACGCTCGTCATGCTGCGCCTGCGCCTGCAGCACCCGCTGCGGGCCGGCATGCTCGCGATGACGCTGCTCGCCCTGCCGATGGCCATGCTCGGCCTCGACCCGTCGCTCGTGCCCGTGGCCCTCGGCTTCCTCGTCGCGGGCGCCGCCGTCGAGGTGTTCGCGGTCGGGTGGTCGACGGCGCTGCACGAGCACGTCCCGGTCGCGGTGCTCTCCCGGGTGTCGAGCTACGACGCGCTCGGGTCGTTCGTCGCGATGCCGGTCGGCACCTTCCTGTACGGCTGGCTCGCCTCGGTGGTCGACCTCGAGACGCTCCTCGTCGGCAGTGCCGTCGTCTACCTCGTCGTCGCCCTGTCGGCCCTGCTGTCGCGCTCGGTGCGCGACCTGACGCACGACGACGTCCCCGACACCTCGCCGGAGGACCGCGTCGAGCCCAGTGCCACCGAGCCGGGCGGTCAGGCCCACGAGGCGAGGTCCAGACCCCCCCGCCGGGGCGGGTCGGTCAGCGGGCGGTCACGCGTTGTGGGCGGCCATGACGCGCTGGAGGGAGCTCGAGTCGACGAGCGTCGGGTTCGACGAGCTCTGGTGGCCCCAGCCGTAGGAGTAGTCCATGACCGGCGTCGGGACGAGCCGGTGCCACTCGGCGAGCATCGACTGCATCTGCGTGGCCGTGGGCAGGCGGTAGTAGCCGCCCGAGATGCTCTGCTGGCCGAAGGTCTGCAACACGGGCACGATCGCGGCGAGCGGGATGCCGGCCTGTCGCGCGGCCGTGACCTTGTCGGTGATCTTCGTGACCGGGCACGTGGGGGAGGCCGTCGAGCACGGGTACGGGTCGAGGCCGACGAGGTCGACGTGGCTGGCCGCCGGGCGGAACGGGCCGTAGTCGTTGACCTTCGACAGGACGATGAACGACTTCTGCGCGCCCTTGGTGCGGGACCGGATGTAGTCCGCGCGGCTCGCCAGCGCGGCCGGGCCGCCGGGGCAGTCGGCGATGTGCGGCTCGTCGGACAGGTAGTAGCCGAACACCTTGGGGTTGGCAGCGAGCTTGTCCACCGTCGCACGGAACGTCGCGTCGGCGGGCGTCGGGCACTTCTGCCCGAGCCACACGAGGCCCTGGACGCCGGTCGGCAGCGTGGCGACGCCCGAGACGCCGGTGTCGAAGACGTTGTAGCCGAGGGCCTTCGGGGCCGTGGAGCCGTGGAGGTTGGTGATGAAGTGTTTCGTCGCAGGTGCCTTCGAGACGGTCTCCGTGGTGGGTGACGCCGCGACCTCGGTCGCGGCGGTCGCGAACGGGACCAGGAGCGCGGCAGCCGATGCGGCGAGCAGCACGCCGCGAAGGCGTCGGGAGGGCGCGCGGCTGGGGGAGGGGTGGTGCATGCGGGCTTCCTCGGGATCGGGCCCTCCGGCCGGGTGCCGGAATGCGTGAAGTGGCAGACCATACACTCCACCTCTTCGCCCGATTTCGTGCTCGTTTCTGCCTTTTTGCACCACTCCCAGGGTGCCCGGAGCAGCGGGCCTAGAATCGGGCCTGCCCGCCCGGACCCGACCGAAGGACCCGCATCCGTGTCGATCAAGGACATCCGCCTCTTCGGCGATCCCGTGCTGCGCAGCCGCGCCGCCGAGGTCGTCGACTTCGACAAGGAGCTGCGGGTCCTCGTCAAGGACCTCGAGGACACGATGATGGACGCGCCCGGAGCCGGCCTTGCCGCCCCGCAGCTGGGCGTCGGGCTGCGCGTGTTCACCTACTACGTCGACGGCGTCCTCGGCCACCTCGTCAACCCGGACCTGCAGCTGTCCGAGGAGGAGCAGGACGGCCCCGAGGGGTGCCTGTCGATCCCCGGCCTCGCGTTCGACACGAAGCGCGCCCTGTCCGTCGTCGCCAAGGGCCAGAACATGTGGGGCGAGCCCGTCGTGCTCGAGGGCACCGAGCTGCTCGCCCGGGCCGTCCAGCACGAGACCGACCACCTCGACGGCATCCTCTTCGTCGACCGGCTCGACCCGGAGGCGCGCAAGGCCGCGATGCGCGCGATCCGCGAGGCGGACTGGTTCGCCGACAACCCGCCGGAGGTCCGCATCAGCCCCCACTCGACGTTCGGCCGGGCACTGTGAGGGCGCTGTGAGGGTGGTGTTCGCGGGAACGCCCGACGTGGCCCTGCCCAGCCTCGACGCCGTCGCGGCCTCCGGACACGAGCTCGTCGGCGTCGTCACGCGTCCCGACGCGCCGGCCGGCCGTGGGCGTCGGCTCGAGGCCTCGCCGGTACGTCGCCGGGCCGAGGAGCTCGGGGTCCCGGTCCTGACGCCGTCACGGGCCGGTGACCCGGACTTCCTCGACGCGCTGCGCGCGCTCGCCCCCGACGCGTGCCCGGTCGTGGCGTACGGCAACCTCCTGCCGCAGGCCGCCCTCGACGTCCCGACCCACGGGTGGGTCAACCTGCACTTCTCCCTCCTGCCGGCCTGGCGCGGCGCCGCCCCGGTGCAGCACGCGATCATGGCCGGCGACGAGGTCACCGGCGCCTCGACGTTCCTCATCGAGAAGGGCCTCGACACCGGACCCGTCTTCGGCGTCATGACCGAGACGATCCGCCCCACCGACACCGCAGGCGACCTCCTCGACCGGCTCGCATCGGCCGGAGCAGGACTGCTCGTCGCCACGCTCGACGGCATTGCGAGCGGCGAGCTCGTCGCGGTTCCCCAAGCAGCAGAAGGCGTTTCGCTCGCTCCGAAGATCGAGGTCGACGATGCGCGCATCAGGTGGTCGAACCCGGCCATCGCCGTCGACCGTCTCGTCCGCGGCTGCACCCCGGCGCCGGGCGCCTGGACCACCTTCCGCGGCGAGCGGTTCAAGGTGGCTCCGGTGAGCCTCGATGCCCCCGGCGAGCTCCCGGGGGAGGGCACCCTGCCCCCCGGGCAGCTGCTCGTCACCAAGCGGGCGGTCTTCGTCGGCACCGGCACGGTGCCCGTCCGGCTCGGCACCGTCCAGGCCCACGGCAAGAAGCCGATGCCCGCCGCCGACTGGGCCCGCGGCACCCGCATCGAGGCCGGGGAGGTGCTCGGCCATGAGTGACCGGAGCGACCAGTCCTCCGGCCAGGGCGACCCCGACCGGTCCCGCCGCACCGGGCGCCAACGGCCACCGGCCCGCAACCGCTCGGCCCAGCACCGCTCCTCCCAGCGTCCGTCCGAGCGCGCACGACGCACCGACCCCGCTCGCCTCGCCGCCTACACCGTGATGCGCGACGTCGCCCAGGGCGCCTACGCCAACCTCGCGCTGCCGAAGCACCTGCGCGAGAAGCGGATCACCGGGCGCGACGCCGGGTTCGCCACCGAGCTCGTCTACGGGGCGACGCGCCTGCGCGGCCTTTACGACGCCATCGCGTCCGTGGCGGCCGACCGGCCCGTCGACCGGATCGACCCCCGGGTGCTCGACACGCTGCGCCTCGGCGCGCACCAGCTGCTCGGCATGAGGGTGCCCACCCACGCCGCCGTCGACGAGACCGTCGCCCTCGCGCGACAGGTCAACGGCGCCGGCGCGGCCGGCTTCGTCAACGCCGTCATGCGCCGCATCAGCGAGCGCGACCTCGACGCGTGGGTGCAGGCCGTCACCGAGCGCACCGACGACCCGCTCGAGGCGCTGGCGGTTCGCACGTCGCACCCGGCCTGGGTCGTCAAGGCGCTGCGCGCCGCCCTCATCGGCCACGGGTCGGCCACCGCCTCGAGCGTCGAGGAGCCGCTCGCCGCGCTGCTCGCCGCCGACAACGCCCCGCCACGGGTC